>JAWOFC010000069.1:0-3611 GCA_046482455.1 Halanaerobacter sp.
CTGAGCATGGTTTTTTATTTAACAAGCTCCATCCTAATCTTCTTTTGATTAGGGTGGAGAAGTTGACAGTGTTATTTTTAGTATTATTTATTTTGATACCAATAACAGTAGTAGAAGCAGAACAGAGTCAAAGTTCTTATATTTGGGTTGCTAATAATGGAGAAAGTACAGTTTCTAAAATTGAAATTAATACTGGTAAAGAAGTAGCTAAGTATAAGACAGGAGTTAGTGATAATACTGCACCACTTAATTTAGCAGTAGATGGGTCTGGTAACTGCTGGATAGTGAATAAGGGCTCAGAGACTATAGTTAAAATTTCAGCAGATGTTAAAGATAGAAACAAGGATGGAGTGATCAAAACCTCAAGGGATGAGAATAATGATGGACAAATAAGTAGCGAGGAAGTCTTAGCTTGGGGAAAAGATGAAGCAGTAAAACTAGCAGCAGACTTTAGTGATAAAGGTCCTAGAGCAATTGCAATTGATAAACAGGGTCAGGTGTGGGTTGGATTAGAAGATGATAATACTTATGCTGTCTTAAATCCAAAAACTGGGGTGGTAGAAAAGAAGATTGAGATTCAAGCTAAACCCTATAGTGCACAAGTAGATAATAATGGATATCTTTGGTCAGCAGGGGGTAAAGATAGTAGTTTAGAAAAGATAGATGCCAATAATCTGTCTTATTTAAAAAAATACGACCTAGAAAAAGCGATTGATAATTTAGCAATAGATAATCAAGGCATGATTTGGGGAGTAGCTCATTATCTAGACGATGTAATAAAGTTTGATCCAAAAGAAGAGAAATATGATTCATATCCTAGTACAGGACGAGAAGGACGAGGAATAACTATAGATTCTGAAAATAATATTTGGGTTAGTTATGCTAATGATAAAGTTGTTAAGTTTAATAGCTTAGGCAAAGAGCTATTAACAGTTGATTTGGATTCTCAAGCAAGTGGATTAACAGGAGTAAGTGTTGATTTTTACGGTTATATCTGGACAGTAAATAAAGCAACTAATAATTTAACTAAGATAAATAGCCAAGGTGATATTATTGCCAGTCATGATATAGGAGATAGTCCTATTTCTTATGGTGATTTAACTGGTTTTGCTTATCAATATTTCACAAATAAGGAAGATATCGAAGTTGGATTAGAGCAAAACACGAATAAAGACTATATCTCATTAGGAAAAGATACTGTTAATGGAAATATTAGCTTAGAAGGTTTGGGGAATCCGTTAGTATCCCCGCGTAAGCCAATTGATCTAGCTTTAGTAATAGATAAATCAGGTAGTATGGGAGGTAGTAAAATAAGAAATGCCAAAAAGGCAGCTAAAAAAGTAATAGATTTAATGAAAGAAGAAGATAGGGCAGCAGTGATCCCATTTACTAGCCATGCTTGGGTACGACAAAATTTAACTAATGATAAAGAGGAACTTAAGGAGGCAATCAGTTTTGGGGCTGGCGGAGGAACAGATATTAGAGATGGAATTAATGAAGCCACTAATTTATTTGAAACTAATAGTGATCCCGATAGAAAAAGAATGGTTATTTTGTTATCAGATGGTAGAAGTAATAAATCAGCTGCTATAAGGGCTGCTAAGGATGCTCAACAGAAGAATGTTACTATTCATACTTTAGGGATTGGTAGTGGAGCAGATAAAGATTTACTTGAAAAAGTTGCCGAAGAAACTGAAGGATCATTTAAGTTTAGCCCTACTGCAGATAAGATAGAAGAACTATTAAAAGAGACAGGAAGAAGTATATTTAATGTATCAGGAAAAGAGGTCTCATTGGAGCTAACTATTCCAGTTTCTAATAAGAGATTAGAGGTTAAAGAAATAATTCCTCAACCTGATAAAGTTATAGATAATGAAAATGGTGCAAAAACTATAGAGTATGATTATGAACGAATCTTAATGGAGCAAAAAGAAGAGATAGAGATTAAATATGAAACTTATTTAACAAAAGCAGGAGTTGTGAATTTAACTGAGCGAGGGGAATTATCATATCTTAACCAAGATGGAAAGCAAGTTAATGAGAGTTTAAAAGCTTTAAGAGTTAAAACTAAAGGAAGCTTTGGTTTTAATAATCTTGATAATAAAGCAGTTTATGAAGGTGAAAAGTTAGAATTTAAAGTAAAAGCAGATGCTTTGAATAAAGACAGTTTAGAATATTCTGCTAGCAATTTACCTACAGGAGCAGATTTTGATACAGAAACCCAGACCTTTACTTGGAATCCTAGCTTTGAACAGTCAGGAAGCTATACTGATATTAATTTTGAAGTAACTAATGGTAGTTTAACAGATAGTAAAGAGATTGATATTAAAGTCTATAATCTGAATCGAGCTCCTAAATTAAGTTCTCTTAAAGAGCAAGTAGTAGATGAAAGACAGACTTTAGAATTTAAAATAGAAGCTAAAGACCCAGATGATGACCCATTAAAGTATTCAGCAGGAAATTTACCAGCAGGAGCTACTTTCAATCCTGAGACAAGACTATTTAGTTGGAAGCCTGATTTTAGTCAAGCAGGAAGTTATAGAGAGCTTGAATTTTATGTTATGGATGATAATTTGATGGATCTTAAACAGGCTAGAATTAAGGTCAATGATGCAAATGAGATTCCTATCTTTTATGGTGCAAGTCTCTATTTAGAAAATAATGGAGCAGATAAAGTCAAGACCCAAAACTCATTAAGTAAAGCTCAATTTGAAGAGTATTATCCTCAAGAGCAGTGGTTAGCTACTAAACATCATATTAGTAATCAATATTTCTTAAATCATGATTTCGCTAGTTTAGGAATTGATATAAGTAATTATGATAGTCCACAAGAAGTCTATATTTTCAAAGAAGATTGGACTCCTAAGCAAGCAGCAGAAGTAACTGGAGATTCTAGAGAATTAGATTTAGCTGAAGTTACTCAAAATAATGCTAAGCATCAAAATGCTATCTTCTTTAGTCAAGATAATTTTGATTTAAATGGTGTCGATAGAATAGTAGGTGATCCGAATAATCCAGCAGTAATAGTGTTGCAGAACAAATTGGATGTTAAGCATTATTTAGAAGTAGAGAATGCTTATTTTGTATTACCTCACGGAATGAATATAGAGGGAGGAATGACTGCTCAGAATACAGTTCTGTACTCTTTAAGTGATATTTCAATAGGTGGTAGAATTGATGGGGAAATTGATAGTAATAATAATGGACGCTTTGATGCGGGAGAAGGAGTATTTGATTTTCAAGGATATATAATAGCAGGTCAGTCAAATGTTAAGTTCAGTTTTGAAGATACTTCTACCACTGATGGTACAGTATCATTGAACCCAGCTACAGAAGATAATCAACCGAATATTAGAATAGATAAGAATGTTGATTTTGATAGATTACCTCGAGGGATTTTCGATGATTATCATCCAGCAGAGTTTATGGAATTCTTCAAAGAAGAAAAGCAGGTCAAAATATATTACAAAGAAGGGTTTACAAACTCATATCTCCATTATCGGCCTGAAGATGGTGATTGGACAACAGCACCAGGAATTGCAATGGCTGAGAGTCAATACGAAGGATATAATGTTAAGACCCTAGATTTAGGAATAGCAGATAAATTAGAA
>JAWOFC010000144.1:0-12087 GCA_046482455.1 Halanaerobacter sp.
TACTAAGTTAGTTGATAGTAGAGATTGGTCTTTAGAAAGAGAGATTAATCCTAAGTTTCCCAAGCAGTATGCTGAGCAAGTTGAAGAGAGGACAGATAGAAAGATAGATAAATTGACAACTCTGTTGAGATAAGTTAAAATGATGTTTAGTCTGTAATATAGACAAAAATTATAATGTATCCTTTTAAGGAGGCTAAAAAAGATGTTAATGGATGTTTTGCGTGACAAAATGAAGTTAATAATTTATATTGTGGTGATTGCTTTTGTTGGTGGAGGTACTTTAGTCTATTTGAATTATGGCAATACTGGTGGAAATAGTCAAAGTCAAGTAAATGCTCAGGATAATAGTCCTATAGCAACAGTCAACGGAGAGGAAGTTTCTAATCAAGATTTTCAATCGCAAGTAGATCAGACATTAAGCCAGATGCAAGGTCAAGTTCAAGATTCACAGGTTCTATCATTAAAGAAGCGTGTGTTAGATCAATTGGTTGACCGTCAATTAATTGAGCAAGAGATGAAGGATAGAGGTCTAATGGAAGAAGTTAGTGATGAAAAAGTAGAAGCACGATTAGATAAGATGGTTGAAGATTCACAGTTTGAAACTAAGGAAGAATTAGAAGAAAGATTGGAACAAGCAGGACGTTCTTTAGATAATATTAAAGAGCAATTAAAGCAGTCATTAGCTATGCAGATGTTATTTGATGAAGTTTTAGAAGATATTGAAGTAACAGAGGAAGATGTTAAGGAAAATTATGAAGAGATATCTGCAAGTCATATCCTAATTAAGACTGAAAATAAGAGCAATGAAGAAGCTAAAGATAAAGCACAGGAAGCAATTGAAGAGTTAGAAGCAGGGACAGAATTCTCTGAAGTAGCTAAAGAATATTCTGAAGGTCCTTCAGCTGAAAAAGGAGGAGAATTAGGTTCCTTTAACCGCGGTAAGATGACAGAGTCATTTGAAGAAGCAGCATTTCAATTAGAAGAAGGAGAAGTTAGTGCTCCAGTTGAGACTAAATTTGGATATCATGTAATTAAAGTTACAGATAAGCAAGAAGCAGAAGGTGAAGAGTTTGAAAAGCAAAAGGGTGAGATTGAAGAAAAATTAGTTAATCAAAAGAAGAAAGCTGCTTTTGATGAATGGATCTCTGAGCAAAGAGATGGAGCAGAAATTGCAATTAATAGCAAAGAGATTAAAGGGTATAATGCACAGCAAGATGAAAATTATGAGCAGGCAGTCAAAAATTATAAAGCTGCTTTAGAAGATAGTGATCAAGCAAGTTATTTATATAATAATTTAGGTCAAGTGTATCAAAAGCAAGAGAAGACTGATAAAGCTATTTCCACTTATCAAGAAGCTATTGAAAAGTATCCTGAAGAAGCTAGTTTCTATAGTTCGTTAGCTAGTTTATATCAAGAAGAAGATCAGACAGATAAAGCAATTAGTCTTTATGAGGAGGCAATTGAAGAAACAGAAGATAGTGCTGACCTTCATTTAGCATTAGGAGAATTATATCGTAATGAAGAGGAAGAAGATAAAGCCTTAGAACAGTATGATAAGTTCGCAAAGTTAGCTGGAGATAATCTAATGGCGCATTATAGATTATACAATATTTATAATCAAATGGGACTAGAAGATAAAGCAGAAAAACCAATGGAAAAAGTTAAGGAAATTCAAGCTAAAAAACAACAACAACAACAGCAGCAACAACAGCAACAACAGCAACAGCAGCAACAGCAACAACAGCAACAACAGCAACAACAACAACAGCCGCAACAGCAACAGCCGCAACAGCAACAGCCGCAACAATAATAAGATAAGATAGAATTTAAAATTATAAGGGGGATATTTAGGATGAAGATTCAAGCCCCACGTGGGACTAATGATATATTACCTCAAGATACTGCCAAATGGCAGTATCTTGAAGTAATGATGAAGGAAATATTTACTACTTATAATTACCAAGAGATAAGAACGCCTATTTTTGAAAAGACTGAATTATTTCAACGTGGTATTGGTGAAGCTACAGATATTGTAGAAAAAGAGATGTATACATTTGAGGATAAGGGTGGACGGAGTATTACTCTTCGACCTGAAGGTACTGCTTCTATAGTTAGATCTTTTTTAGAGAATAAAATTTATGGACATGCTCAGCCTACAAAGTACTATTATGCAGGGCCAATGTTTAGATATGAGCGTCCGCAGTCTGGTCGCTATAGACAGTTTCATCAAATTGGGGTTGAAGTTTTTGGCACAGATAGTCCAGCTGTTGATGCTGAGGTTATATCTTTAGGAATGCATTTTATCTCAGAATTGGGATTAGATGATTTAGAAGTGCAGTTAAATAGTGTCGGCTGTCCTAAATGTCGACCTAATTATAAAGAGAAGTTGTTAGATTATTTTGAGCCATATTTAGATGAGCTCTGTTCAGATTGTCAGGAGCGCTATGAGACTAATCCTCTTAGAATTTTAGACTGTAAAGTAGACCGGGATAAAGACTTTATGGCTGAGGCACCTAAACTTCATGAGGAATTATGTACAGAATGTGAAGATCATTTTGCTAAAGTGAAGGAGTACTTAGATCTATTAGAGATTAATTATCAACTTGATCATACTTTAGTGCGCGGCTTAGATTATTATACTAAGACAGCCTTTGAAGTTGTCTGCAATGAATTAGGCGCTCAAGATACAGTTTTTGGTGGTGGCCGCTATGATGAGTTGGCCCAAGAAGTAGGAGAGAGAGATGTTCCAGGCATTGGTTTTGCCATGGGAGTAGAAAGAATTTTGTTAGCTTTAGAAGAGCAAGGGATAGAGCTGCCAATAGATCGTGAGATTGACTTATTTATTACTACAATTGGTGAAGAAGCTCAAAAGACAGCATTTCGTTACCTCAATCAGTTAAGAAAAGCAGGAATTAAAGTAGAGATGGATTACTTAGGACGCAGTGTTAAAGGACAGATGAAGTGTGCAGATAGAAATAATGCACAGTATAGTATAATCTTAGGCGGCAATGAATTAGAAAAAGGAGTTGCCACAGTAAGAGAGATGAAAACAGGAGAACAAGAAGAGATTGAACTAGACAATCTAGTAATAGAGATGGATAAGCGGGTAGAATAGAAAGGAGAGCTAAGCAAGATGACAGGTATGAAAGATTGGAGTAGGACAGATTATTGTGGTGAGATTACTAAAGCAGAAGCAGGAACAGAAGTAACTTTAATGGGTTGGGTACAGAGAAGAAGAGATCATGGAGGGGTCATTTTTACTGATCTGCGTGATCGTTTTGGTTTAGTCCAAGTTGTATTTAGCCCTGAAGTAAATGAAGAGACTTTTGAGTTAGCAGACGAACTGCGTAAAGAGTATGTAATTGCTGTGCAAGGAAAAGTTAAAGAAAGGCCGGAAGCTATGGTCAATGAGGAGTTGGCAACCGGAGAAGTTGAAGTCTCTGTTGATAAACTGCGTATTTTAGCAGAAGCGGAGACGCCGCCGTTCTTAATTGATGATGAGATTAAGACTAGTGAAAAATTAAGACTTGAACATAGATACTTGGATTTGAGAAGGAATCCAATGCAGGATAATATTGAGTTAAGACATAATGTAAAGCAGGCAGTACGAAGTTATTTAGATGAACATAGATTCTTAGAAGTTGAAACGC
The DNA here is from genome assembly GCA_046482455.1 of Halanaerobacter sp. Taxonomy (GTDB): domain Bacteria; phylum Bacillota; class Halanaerobiia; order Halobacteroidales; family Halobacteroidaceae; genus Halanaerobacter. Next base: position 3,651 of record JAWOFC010000144.1, read on the forward strand.
CGATGTTAACTAAGAGTACTCCGGAAGGAGCAAGAGACTTTTTAGTCCCAAGCCGAGTTAATAAGGGTCGATTTTATGCTCTACCTCAATCGCCTCAACTATTTAAGCAGTTGTTAATGGTCTCAGGCATGGATAGATACTTTCAAATTACGCGCTGCTTTAGAGATGAAGACTTAAGAGCAGATAGACAGCCTGAATTTACTCAGATTGATATAGAGATGTCTTTCATGAAGCAAGAAGAGATTTTGGATATGATTGAAGGGATGATTGAAGAGGTATTTGCTACTGCTGAGATTGAAGAGGAGTTAGACTTTCCTCAAATGAGCTATGAAGAGGCAGTAAGAAGGTATGGAACTGATCGTCCTGATACTAGATTTGGGATGGAGTTAAAGGATCTATCTGAGGTCGTAGCAGATAGTGAATTTAATGTCTTTAGCGGTACTGTAGCTGAGGGCGGTCAAGTAAAAGGAATTAATGCTAAAGGCTGTGCTGACTTTTCTCGGGGTGATATCGATAAGCTGACTGACTTCGTTGCTGAGTATGGAGCTAAAGGGTTAGCTTGGATTAAGGTTAGAGAAGATGGAGTAGATTCCCCGATTGCTAAGTTCTTATCTGAGGAAGAGATAGAAGGTATCTTAGCTAAGATGGATGCTAAGCCAGGAGATCTATTATTATTTGTAGCTGATAATCCAAAGGTAGTAGCAGCTTCTTTAGCTAATTTACGCTTGAAGTTAGCCAAAGAGTTAGATTTAATTCCTGAAGATGAATTTGATTTCTTATGGGTGACTGATTTCCCTCTCTTAGAGTGGGATGGAGAAGAAGAAAGATATATCTCCTTACACCATCCATTTACGATGCCTAAAGAGGAAGATATTGAGTTATTAGATGAAGAGCCGGGAGAAGTTAAGTCACAGGCCTATGATTTAGTTCTCAATGGAGTAGAAATTGGTGGAGGAAGTATTAGAATTCATGATATTGAACTACAAAAGAAGATATTTGAGTTATTAGATATGGATGAAGAGGAAGTAGAAGAGAAGTTTAGCTTCTTATTAGAGGCCTTTAAATATGGAGCTCCACCGCACGGAGGAATTGCTTTTGGACTAGATCGCTTAATAATGTTACTTGGCAACTTAGAAACGATTAGAGATGTCATTGCTTTCCCTAAAACACAGCGCGCAACATGTCCATTAACAGATGCACCATCAGATGTAGGGGAAGAACAATTAGAAGAATTAGCCCTAGAACTGGAGGACTTAGAGTTAGAATAAATAAATATTCAGACTGTAGTGCCTGACAATCAAATGAAGGTACTACAGTTTTTTTCTTTATATTCTAATTATTTATTTTCACTTCGATATTCTGTTCCATTGGTCTCAAAGTTGGCTTTTTCAATATCCTGTTTTTTAAAATGGATTCTTTGTAATATATTAATTTGAATAAAGCAGTGATGGGTTTTAATCTTTTGACTTTAATTGCCCATCCTCAATTATCAATTAATTAGGAGGAATAAAATGACTAAAGAAGAACAAAGAGAGAAATTATTAAAGATTAGAGATAGTTTATCAGTCCAAGAGATAGAGCAAAAAAGTAGTAAAATTAAGGAAAAATTATTTGATACCCAAGAATTTAAGAGTGCTGAAACGGTCTTAATCTATATTGATTTTAGGAATGAAGTACAGACCAAAGAAGTAATTAAAGAAATATTAACAGGCAGTAAAAGAGTGATTGTACCGATTATGGGAGAGAAGAGACTATATTTATCTGAACTTAGAGATTTTGAGACAGAATTAGAGAAGAGTAGATATGGGATTTTAGAGCCGCAAGATAGGTATCAGCGTTTAGTTAAAGCAGAAGAGTTGGATTTGATTATTGCTCCTGGAGTAGGTTTTGATGAGCAGGGAAATCGTATGGGCTATGGTGGTGGTTACTATGATCGCTTATTAGCTTCTATACCGAAAGTGCCAGTCCTTGCTTTATCTTTTGCCGAGCAGATAGTTGAACAGATTAAAGTCTCAGCTCATGACCAACAAGTCGATAAAGTGATAACGGATAAAAGAATAATAGATTCTCAAAAGTCTTGACAGAGGAATGGAATATTATTATAATGTTAATGTAATCCTTTTCATACATCAGTTTTGTGAATTGAAACTGACCATAAGTCAATATTCTCAATTCTCCATTGTCAATTAATTAGGCTAATAATTGATTTAGTCGCAAGCACTAATAAAGAGGTGATATAAAGTGGCTACTATTACAGATGTTGCCAACGAGGCAGGTGTATCTACAGCTACAGTTTCTAGAGTTTTAAATGAGAGTGATAAGGTGAGTGATGAGACGGCAAGAAAAGTCAATACAGCTGTTGAGAGATTAGACTATAATTTCGAAAAAGTACCTAATAGTAAAGAAAGTGCAGCAACGATTAAAGATGTAGCAGCGGAAGCTGGAGTTTCAAAAGCTACAGTCTCTAGAGTGATAAATAGGACTGCTTACGTTAGTTATGAGACTAAAGGACGAGTGAGAGAGGCAATTGAAAAATTAGATTATAGTCCGAATGCTAACGCGCGGCATTTAAGAAGAAGTGAGACAAAATTAATCGGGTTAGTAATACCTGATATTTCAAATCCCTTTTTCGGAGGCATTGTCAAAGGGGTAGAAGATTTAGCTAGAGGCAATGATTATAATGTGGTTTTGTTTAATACCTCAGGTATTTTAGCTCGGGAGAGAAAATGTATTAATATTTTAAAGGACAGAAGAGTTGACGGTATGATCTATATGAGTAAGACCTATGATGAGCAGCGGGGAGATTTATTAGATGATTGTGATTTTCCCGTTGTAGTCATTTCCCGTGAAGAGGGAACTGTTGATTATCCGACAGTTAATATTGATAACTATCAAGCTGCTTATGATATGACAGATTATTTAATTGGTGCAGACTATCAGCGGATTGCGTTTATTGGTGGACCTAAAGATGATACTACTGCTGGCTTGAAACGAGTGCAGGGTTATAAAGAGGCGTTAGATGACTATGGATTAGGTCTTGATCCTGCTTTAATAGTGAAAGGTGATTTTACTTTGCAGAGTGGCTACGAAGGAATTCAAAAGATTCTAAGTGAGGCGCAAATACCTGATGCTGTCTTTGCAGCTAATGATGAAATGGCAGTAGGAGCAATGCGCTATATTAAAGAGCAAGGTTATAATATTCCAGATGATATTGCCGTAGCAGGTTTTGATGATATTAATTTAGTTGATTATGTAGAACCGAGTTTAACTACTGTCTTTCAACCTGTTTATGAGCTAGGCAAGAAGGGAATTGGATTATTATTACGACTAATTAACGGAGAAGAACTGGAGGATGATAGTATTATTTTAGATTATGAGATAGTGATTAGAGAATCAACTTAGAGAGGGGTAGGAGGCTATGTTTAATTTAGATAAAAGAGTTAGTTTTTCTGCAGCAGAGTTTGATGTTGTAGCTGTAGGAGAGATATTAGTAGATATTATTTCTACTAATTTAGTTCCATCTTTTAAAGAAGCGGAGCAGTTTAAGCGTTATTTTGGCGGTTCTCCTGCTAATATCAGTATGAATCTGAGTAGTTTGGGCGCTAAATCTGCTTTAATTACTAAGGTAGGTGCTGATGGAATAGGAGATTACTTAAAGGATAGATTGGTAGCTGGGGGTGTAGATACCAGTGGTGTAGTAACTAGTGGTGAGCATAATACCTCAGTCGTCTTAGTCACACAGAGTAAGGAAAGCCCTAATTTCATTGCTTATCGTGATGCAGAGAAGTATCTTAAAAGAGAGGATATAAAGAAGGACTTAATTGCTAATACTAAAATCATCCATCTATCTACTTTTGCTCTTTCTGCTCCAGTTACACGCCAAACTCTACTGCAAGTAATTGAAATAGCAAGAGAGCAAGGAAAGATGATTGCTTTAGATCCTAACTACCGACCTCAATTGTGGGAAGGTGAAGCGGAGGGACCAAAGTTTGTCAAGGATTTATTAGAGCAGGTTAATCTTGTTAAACCATCACTAGATGATGCTGCAGCCTTATTTGGTCCAGGCAAGAGTCCTAAGGAGTATATTGCAGAATTTCATAATTTAGGAGTCGAGTTAGTGATCCTCACTTTAGGAGCTAAAGGAGTAATTGTTTCTACAGGTCAAGAAGAAATACGCTTAGACTCTTTTGCTGAACAGATAGTTGATACTACAGGAGCAGGAGATGCTTTCTGGTCTGGATTTTATGCTTCATTAACTGCGGGTGATAGATTGAAAGAGGCTATTAAAGTTGGCAATGCTGCTTCAGCTTTGGCTTTGCAGGAGGTTGGGGCTTTAGCAGATTTACCGCATAAAGATGAAATTATGGATTTTTTTGATTTATAAAAAAACTTAAGGAGGAAAATATATGTCAGAGCCACAGTTAGTATCTTTTTTAAATCCCCAAGGTAATTTTGATCCTCAAGATAGTTATTGGACTGAACACCCTGATTTTGGTGGGCAACTTGTTTATGTAAAAGAGGTCTCTTTAGCTTTGGCAGAAGAGTTTGACCTACAGGTTGATATTGTGACTAGGCAGGTTAAAGATGATGATTGGCCGGAATTTGCTAGAAAGTTTGATTCATATGCAGTGAGTGATAAGGTGAGGATTATTAGAATTCCTTTTGGTGGAGATGAATTTTTAAAGAAAGAAAAGCTTTGGCCTTATATAACAGATTATGTTGATAATCTAATTAAATTTTATCAGAGTGAAGACCGAATGCCTGATATTGCAACGACACACTATGGTGATGGGGGATTGGCTGGAGCAATGTTACAAGAGCGTGAAGATATTCCTTTTACTTTTACTGGACATTCACTGGGAGCTCAAAAGATGGATAAGCTCAATGTTAATAGAGAAAATATTAAAGAATTGAACGATCGTTTTAACTTCCACCGCCGGATTACAGCTGAACGAATTGCTATGCAGAATTCCGCTACTAATTTTGTGAGCACTAAACAAGAGCAGAAAGAGCAGTATTCTCATCATGCTTATCGTAATACAGTTGATGTAGATAATGATGACAAATTTGCAGTAGCGCCGCCAGGGGCGAATACTGATATTTTCAATCCAGAGCAAGCTAATGAAAGTGAAGAGAAGATTCAAGAGAAGATAAAGAGAGTTTTTGCCCGTGATTTAGATGAAGATAGGCAAGAATTACCAGCTATTTTGGCTGCTAGTAGATTAGACCATAAAAAGAATCATTTGGGCTTAGTTAAGGCCTTTGCGCAAAATGAAGAATTACAATCACAAGGGAATTTAGTGATTACTCTGCGCGGTATAGATAATCCATTTGCTGACTATTCTCAGGCAAGTGGTGAGGAAAAAGAGATTTTAGATAAGATTATGGAGCTTATTGATGACTATGATTTAGAAGGAAAAGTGAGTATGTTCTCTTTAGCTAGTCAATTAGAATTAGCAGCCTGTTATCGTACTTTGGCTGATTATAGGTCTGTTTTTGCTCTAACTGCCTTTTATGAGCCCTTTGGATTGGCTCCAGTAGAGGCTATGGCTGCAGGTTTACCAGCTGTCGTAACTAAAAATGGTGGACCAGCAGAGATTATGCGTGCAGGTGAAGAGGAGTTTGGAATCTTAGTTGATCCAGAGGATCCAGATGATATTGCTCAAGGACTGCTAAAAGTTGTTGGTCAAAAAGAGGCTTGGCAAGAATATAGAGAAGCTGGGATGAAAAGAGTTAAAGCACAGTATACTTGGGAGAGTACTGCTAAAAGTTATTTAGAACAGATTAGAAAGATAATAACTGACCAAGGAGAGTATGTTCCCCAGGATAGATTAGCTATCCCAGAATACTTTAAGACTGGAGACCCTGCTCAGGATATTTCGCTCGAAAATTTAAAAGAACTATATCTAACTGAATAATTAGTTCTAGCTCAGTTCTTACTCTCTCTAGGAGCTGGGCTTTTCTTTTTATCTAAAACAGGAAATTGATACTTAGTATAGAAATAATAATAAGGTTCAGTATTAATTTAGAAGATTGATAAAGATTTATTGAATTATAAAATCTTAGGCTTATATTTAATTTAGATTATGGGGGTTATCAATAATGGCTTATAAACTAGTAGCAATTGATGTAGATGGGACGCTATTAAATAATAATAAAGAGATTCCAGCAGAGAATAAAGAGATGATGGAAAGATTAGCAGATGAAGGGGTTAATTTTATTCTAGCCAGTGGACGACCTTATCAGTCCTTAAAACCTTATACTGAAGAATTAGAAGTCTACCTGCCTTTGATTTCTGCTAATGGTTCCATGGTCAAATGCTGTTTAACAGATAGAGTTTACCATAAATCCAATCTGCCTTTAGCTAAGGCGCAAGAGATTGTAGACTATGGACTTGATAATGGTTATGGTATCAGTGTTTATTATGAAGGCAAGATCTTAACTAGTCATCAGGAGATGGTAAAAGGTCATGTGGAGTTAGAAGGGATTAGACCTGAAGTAGAAGAAGAGTTAAGACTATCTAAACCGCCGATTAAGATAATTTATTATGGTAGTGAAGAGAAGATAGACCATGCTTACTCTTTTTTAGGAGAAAAATATCAGCATCAATTGTATATTACTAGATCAGATGAGGAATATTTAGAGGTGATGAATATAGAAGTATCTAAAGGAGAAGCATTAGAATATATGATGGATAAGATGAATCTAGAAGCTGAAGAGGTGATCGCAATCGGTAATAACTTTAATGATGTGGCAATGTTTGAAACAGCTGGTCTAGCAGTAGCAGTAGAGAATGCCCCCCAAGAGGTTAAGGAACAAGCAGATTTTGTGGCTAAATCTAATCAAGATAATGGAGTAGCTCATGCACTACAGAAAATAATTGTAGAAGATGGAGCAGAGAGGTGAAAAGATGGATTTGTTTACTAATCATAAATCTGAAGATAATGAAGAGAATAAACCATTAGCAGCTCGTATAAGACCCCAGACTTTAGATGAATTTAAAGGACAAGAAGAGATTATAGGTGAGGGTAAATTACTGCGGCGGGCTATTAAAGCAGATCGTTTACAGTCAATTATCTTTTATGGTCCACCGGGGACAGGCAAGACTACTTTAGCAGAGATAATTGCTAATACTACAGCCGCAGAGTTTGAGAGCTTAAATGCTGTTACTTCAGGTGTTCAAGATTTGCGCGAAGTAATTAAGAGAGCTAAAGAACGGCGGGGTATGTATTCTAATGCTACAGTCTTATTTATTGATGAGATACATAGATTTAATAAAGCCCAACAAGATGCCTTATTACCTGCTGTAGAAGATGGGACTTTAATCTTGATTGGGGCGACTACTGAGAATCCTTATTTTGAGGTAAATTCTCCTCTTTTATCACGCTCACAAATCTTTAAGTTGCAGAAGTTAAGTTCAGAACAGATTATAGAAATTATGGAAGCTGCTTTAGGGGATGAAGAAAGAGGGTTAGGTAGATATGATGTAGAGATTACTGCTAAAGCATTAGAACATTTAGCTGATGTGGCAAATGGTGATGCGCGTCAGGCATTAAATGCTTTAGAACTAGCTGTCTTAACTACGCCAACTAAAGAGGGAGTTAAGAAAATAGATTTAGAGGTGGCTGAAGAATCGATTCAAGAGAAGGCAATTAATTATGATGGCTCTGGTGATAATCATTATGATACTATTTCAGCCTTTGTGAAGAGTCTGCGCGGCTCTGATCCTGATGCTGCTCTTTACTGGTTAGCGAAGATGATTGAAGCTGGGGAGGATCCAATGTTTATTGCGCGGCGGATGATCGTTCATGCAGCAGAAGATGTAGGGAATGCTAATCCGCATGCACTAATGTTAGCAGTTTCAGCTGCTGAGGCGTTAGAATATGTAGGACTGCCGGAAGCGCGCATACCTTTGGCCCAGGCAACTATTTATATTGCTTCTGTACCTAAAAGTAATGCAGTTGTTACAGCAATTGATGAAGCGCTAGAAGCTGTGAAGAATAATTCAACTTCAGGTGTACCGAGCCATTTAAAGGATGCCCACTATAGTGGAGCCCAGGATTTAGGTAGTGGTGAAGGCTATCAGTATCCTCATAATTATCCAGAGAATTATATCAAACAGCAGTATTTGCCAGATGAATTAAAAGGAACTAAATTCTATACCCCTTCTAATAATGGTTACGAAGAGAGACTAAAGAAGTTTTTAAATGATTTAGACCAATAGAGGTAGGTGCAGTTAATATGGATAGTTATAAGACTATTGCTCAAGATACAAGAATTCAACGTAAGATAAAGAAATGTAAGTTCATTACGTCTATTAAAAATGTAACTTCAGTCGCAGAGGCAGAAGATTTTATAGAGCAGATTGGTCAAGAGTTTTCTGATGCTACTCATAATGTTCATGCCTTTAAGGTGGGCTTAGATGATAAAGCTATTA
>JAWOFC010000146.1:0-9170 GCA_046482455.1 Halanaerobacter sp.
AACTCGTAATAGATTATGGGCCAAAGAAGCACTATCCCCAGGATAGACCTTAAGTCCATTTAAATTATGCTCAACTATTTCACTAAATCCACCTACATCTGAAACAACTACAGGAGTTTTAGTGACCATTGCTTCTAAAGCTACAATCCCAAAAGGCTCATAGAGACTAGGAAAAGCTGCTACATCAGCAATCTGATAGAGATTATTGCGCAGCTTCTTATCTGCATATCCAGTAAAGAGGACTTTTTCTTTAATACCTAAACTCCTAGCTTGGTCTTCTAACCACATTTGAGCTGGCCCCTCGCCAGAGATAATAAACTTCACATTATGATTATGGGCCAAAACCTCTTGAGCAGCATTTATTAAAACATGAACTCCCTTTTCACGCACCAAACGACCAATAAAATAGACTATCTGTTCCCCTGGACGAGCATAATTATCTCTAAAGGATTCTGGAGGATTACTAGCAAAATTTTCTTCTTTTACACCATTATTTATGATCTCTACTTTATCATTAGGTACAGAAAAATGACTGCAGACTTCATCTTTCATATACTGGCTGCAACAGATTACACGCCAGGCTTCATAAGTGCTCTTCCATTCAATCTCATTAATAGAGTGCTGCTGTTCATTATGCAGCCCCTGATTTCTACCGACTTCTGTGGCATGAATTGTAGTTACTAACGGTAGTTTATAACTGTGCTTTAAAGTTTGGGCTGCAAAATTAACTAACCAGTCATGACTGTGAATTAAATCAATGTGCTGATAGTTAATTACCTCAATTGCTTTTTCTAATAGTTTGAAATTAAACTGCAAAACCCAAGATAAGAAATCATTTGCTCTTACATCTACAGAAGATACCCGATAGACGTGCACTCCTTTTTCCATCTCATATTCTTTGCTGTCATCTAATCCCTGTGTCACTAGATGAACCTCTATTCCTTCCTTTACCAATTCAGGTAATAGATCAGATAAGTGACTTGCTAATCCTCCTACATGGCAGGGAGGATATTCCCACGACAAAACCAATAATTTCATTAATTATTACCTCCATTATCCAAATTTCAAAAATAAAAACATTAGTGTATTAACTAGTATTATCGCTTCAATTTTTTTTATGCACATAAGTTTATTCTTTTCTAATTTTTTATAAAAAATACTTGCATTATCTCAATTATTCTGATATTTTAATAATAGTAATTATTACTTATAAGTAGAGAAAGTTTATAAAATATCAGCTAAAAGGAATTATTGTAACTGTAGCTTGGGGTTAAGTTTATGCTTAGGCTTATGTTAGGCTTAGGCTTAGGTTTAGATTTGGGTTTGGATTTGAACTTAATTGTCCATTCTCAATTCTCAATTATCAATTAATTTAGCTGATAAAACTATATTACTAAAAAGGAGGATATATAAATGTCTGATAGTTGTCCATATTTAGATGTATGTGCTGTTCATCAAGGTAAGTTAGCCGATAAAAAAGGAATGACAAAGATGTTTAAGAGGCGTTATTGTAAAGATAATTATGATAATTGTGCCCGTTATAGAATTGTTAATACTGTCGGCGGTTCCCATGTAGAAGAAGGTCTATTACCTAATCAAAATGATAAAGCAGACCGCATAATCAATGAAGTTAGTGCTTCCTAAGCAGTCGTGCTCTTATCTGATTAATCCTTTGGAAAAATATTTTATGAAATAATCCCTATAAAAAGAACCTGATTTAGCTATACTAATGATAATACTTAAAACTAGGGGGGAATTAGAGTATGGATAAATCTTCAATAGAAGTAAAACCAACACCAATTACTGCAGGTGAAAAAGTTACCATCTCTTATCAAGGATTATTAGCTGAATCAGGAGCAGAACAGGTATATCTGCATGCTGGGGTAGGATTTAATGATGCTTGGCGTGATGTAACTAATATTCAAATGAAGAAAGAAGGTTCAGAGTGGCAGGCAGAACTTAAAATAAATACTGATGACCGTTTTAACTTCTGCTTTAAGGATACTGCTGAAAATTGGGATAATAATCAAGGCAGCAATTGGAGCTTTGAAGTGCATAATGGTGAGCAGTATAACTAAAATAAAGTCCAGCCTCCAATTGGGGCTGGACTTTAACATTTAGAAAAAATTCCTAATAATCTTAAGCACAGCTCCTAGAATAGTCAAGATAAAGACAATACTAAAGGCAAAAATGATAATTAGTTTCCAAGGTAGAGCTAACTCAGGGCCAACTGCCCTCAAAGTTGCCAATTCACCTTCCTCTAAACTAAAACTTCTTAGAAGCTGCTTTTGGTCTAAGCCATCTGGTACTAAGGTATCTATTACATTAGGATTTATATCACTATCTCTTCCCCCGCCAAACTCCCATTGACCACCTTCAGCCGTCACTTGTCTATAATTATCGTAATGAAATCCATCTAAAGAGGCAATTAAGACATAATAATAAGCTCTTGAGAGATCATTTAACTTCTGTTGAGGAATAGAAACTTTAATCAATTTATCATTCTCTAAGTTCACTTCTGCAGAACTTAAAGTACTATACTCCTCTCTATCATCATCAACAGTAAATAACTGTACATTCCAACCTGTAATCTTTAAGAGTTGATCCCACGGATGCTGTTTTTCGAATTTAACATTTGCCCCTTGCTTAAAGGTTTCATTACTACCACCTGCACTATTATCAATATAGACTTGGATTAATTGATGGCTAAAACCATAAGGTGCCTGCCAAGGATTAGTAATCTCATTAAATTTAAAATGAAATATATACTTATCATCTGTTTCTATAACTTTAAAATAGTTTAAATCAAATAAACCTTGATGATTACTAAACTGTTCGTGATAAGGATAAATATAAGTTCCTGTCCCATAATCATCTCCTCTAGCATCCTTCATTTCAAACAAGACCTCCTGCTTGGCTAGAGCAGGAGGAGTGATTAAGAGACTAAATAATAAAACTAAAATAAACATTTTAAGAGACTTCATAATTTTCGCTCCCTTATATCAGTCTCTTTTTATTCTTATGAGCGAAAACTAGATTTAGAACTGTTTTCTGGCACCCAGATACTCCATCCTTTAGCTGCGGAGGCTCTAACCTCAAATTGACCCATGCCCTTACTATCCGTCCTAACAGTTCCTTCTATATTACCTGTATAATCATAAAAGGTAGTATTAGATTGACAGGCATTTATCTCCTTAGTAATCAATCCACCAGAGTCAGCTTGAGTAATCATCATTACCAGACCGCTGTCAGGGACCTCAGAACTTCCTTCTCTAATATAGGAGTAAGTATTATAATCATTAGTATTTGTCTCATAACCTGGCCCATAGGCAAAATTTTGACGAGCAGCAATTAATCTATCCAGCTCTTCTTTTAGACCCCAAATATAGTAATCCTTCCAATAAATACAGGGCAGACCATGCTCACGCATTAAAATATAGCTATAGGCTTGTAATTTACGATTACTAATCGATTTATCTTCTCCATCACGGTCAGTATCATGGCTATCTACAAAAGTAACTGCCCTCTCTTCATAACCTACTTGATTAACTAATCCTGCTCCGCCGAGCCATCTTAAATCTAAGTTTCCATCTCTTAATTTAGTAAATTCCTTTCTTAAAGCAAAATCAAAAACATTTAATTTATCCTCTCTTACTTCTTCTAAATAAGCAATTAATGAATTAGAATCTTCCTCCCATGCTTCCCCCACAAAAAAGAGATCTTTATTAGTAGTATACTGCAGATGCGAAATAAATTCTGCTACAAAGTCATTATCAATATGTTTACTAGCATCTAATCTAAAACCATCAAAACCAATCTCTTTAACTATCCACTCCCCCCAAGTTTTAATCTCTTCTCTAACTTTAGGGTTTTGATAGTCTACATCTGCTCCCATAACATAGTCTTCATCATAGGACTGATCCCACTCTTTATTTACAAAAAGGTATTTTCCAGCTCGCATAGTTCTATTATTCCAGTCAATACCATCAAAGCACTGCCAGTTCCACTCCAAATCACTATATTTATCGCGCCCTGAAAATGTAAATTTAGTCCAGACTTCTGCCATCTCTCCTGACTTCAATTCTACAACCTCTGCTTCATCAGCCCCTAAGCGGTGGTTTAATACTGCATCATAATATACCTTGAGTCCTTCTTTGTGTAAGGCTGCAATAGCTGCTTCTAACTCTTCCTTCGTCCCATACTTAGTTCTCACTGTACCCTGCTGCTTAAACTCGCCTAAGTCCCATAAATCATAGGTTCCATAACCTACATCATAAGTACCGGCTTTTCCTTTATTCGCTGGCGGCAGCCACAGGGAAGTAATTCCTGCCTCAGCTAATTTTGGAGCTCGCTGCACTAATAACTGCCATAAGTTCTCCTCTTCAGGATATTCTTCTGCATATCGTCCTTGATTCATTTCCCAATAAAATGCCTGCATGAGTACTTGATTCATAACTAATACCCCCAAATAATTGATAATTGAGAATGGACAGCTAAATTCAAAACCCTTCGTGTAGTCCAAATCTACATACTGTGAGCTGATTAAGTGCGCAATCTATATACAGTTCTATTTGCTAGGTACCCAGATGCTCCATCCCTTATCTTCAGATTGACGCACCTTAAACTCTCCATAACCATCTTCATCTGTAGTCACAGTCTCTTCTATATTACCTGTATAATCATAAAAAGTCGTCTTAGGCTTCTTAGTCTTAATCTCTTTTGTAACTACTTCTCCTGAATGTCCACTACTAATCATTGCTACTAAACCAGTGCGCGGTTTATCCTCTAACCCCTCGCGTATATAAGAGTATACCTTATTACCATTATTACTCACTTCTCGCCCTGCTCCATAGGCATAATACTTTCTCACCTCTAATAACTTACGCAGTTTATCTTGATATCCACTCTGATAATAATCCTTCCAAAAGACCATCGGCTTACCCTTAGCTCTAGTTAGAATATACGTATAAGCCTGCATCTTAAACTTACTGACTGGAGCATTATATTCGGTCTTATCGCGCCCAGTATCATGATTATCAATAAAAGTTACCGCTCGATTACCATAATTAGGATCATTAACTAATCCTGCACTCTTCAAAGAAGACATATTCACCATACCTGACATCATGTTCTTGAATGTATTACGCAGCGGAAAGTCAAAGACTGTCAAGTTCTGATTATCAATATCTGAAATAAAGAATGATAAGCCCATCTTATTCTTTATCCAGGCTTCTCCCACAAAAAAGACATCCTTATCACTATTATCTTGAATATAAGTCAACCATTGATCAATAAAATCTGAGTCTATATGCTTAATAGCATCGATTCTAAAGCCGTCAAAGCCAATATCATTAATTAACCAACTACCCCACTCCTTAAGTTCATGCCGTACTTTTGAATCTTGATAGTCAATATCTGCTCCTAATAAATAATCTTTATCATAAGTATCATCCCAAGTCTTACCTTTAAAGGTTTGAGGGGAAATAGCACCTTCTAGAGCATCATAATCTACTCCATCAAACTGTTTCCAGTTCCAATCCCACTTATCAGCCTGACTATAATACTTCTCTCGCCCCTTCAAATTTGAAAAATCAGTATAAGATTTAACCTTCTTACCTGACTTTAAAACCGTACTCTCTATATTCTGATCTCCTGCTCCAATTCTATGATTTAAGACTGCATCATAGTAGACATCAATACCCTGCTGGTGTAAAGCAGAGACTGCATTTTCTAACTCTTTTTTGCTGCCGTACTTCGTTTCCACACTACCTGCCTGCTTAAACTCCCCTAAGTCCCATAAGTCATAGACTGCATATCCTTCATCACGAGGGCTATCTGCCTTACTAGCTGGAGGCACCCACAGAGAACTAAAACCTAACTTCTTAAACTCAGGTGCTCGCTCAGCCAGTAATTTCCATAAATTCTTCTCTTTTGGATATTCTTCTCGATAAGGATAGCCTGCCATCTCCCAATAAAAGCCCTGTAGCAAAGTCTCATTCTTCTCTTCAATCTGCGGATGAGAAGCAACTTTAGTCCTGAACTGATAACTATTAGTAACTTCTCCCCCCCTCTCACTCCTAGCTGCTATAACTAACTTATAATTAGTTCCCACTGCTAAATCCAACTCACTAATAATTAACTCTTCTTTGTTAATCTTCTTTTTAAAATCACTAACATCCTGCCCATTCTTTAAGAGACTAACTTTAGCCTCTGTTATTGGCTGATTGAATTCAAAACTTACCTCTTCTAGATTCGCTTTAACTTCTCTTTGCTCCTTCTCCCCTAGACTAGAACCGACTACAGCCAAATCAGCTCCTTTTTTACAACCGCCAACTATAACTACTAAAAGTAAAATCATTATTACAGCAGATATTTTCTTGCTAAACTTCACTTTATACCTCCCCTTTCTTGAAAATTATTGAAATTATTCCTATTTATATTTATTCAAGACGACTTTATTTTATCCTTTATTTAAATTAGATCACTGCGAAAATAAAAAAAGCTGCCCAGATTATGGGCAACTAATGAAAGTTATTTACTGTTTATCATAAAGCTCTGCTTCTATGTTCTGTTTTAACTCATCAATCTTACGTCTTGCTCTCTGTAGAGCATTATCTACAGTCTTAACGCTGCTTTCAATCTCATCAGCAATCCTTTTATATGATTTCCCCTGAATATAACGATCAAATACTTCCCATTCTAATTTAGTTAACATATCCCGCAGTTGAGAGGTAACCTCTTTGACTAATTCAGAGTTAACATAACTCTTTTCAGGATCATTCTGTTGGTCAGGTAGTATATCTAATAAAGTTCTACCTCTACCACCATCGTCTTTAGAATATTTCAACTTTTTATCAATAGAAGTTGAATTATTAAGTGGCATATGCTTTTGACGATTAGCTGTCTTAATTGCAGAGATAAGTTGACGATTCACACATAAATGAGCAAAACCGCGAAAAGAAGCCTCTCTTTGCACCTTATAATCTCTAATTGCTTTATAGAGCCCAACTAATCCTTCTTGAATTACATCATCATTTCCGAGTCCTTTAATATAAAATAACTTCGATTTAGCATAGACAATATCAATATTATTATCAATTAAATATTCTTCTGCTAGTTTATCACCATTCTGTGCCAAGGCAATTACATTATGTTCTTCCATCTGTTCATATTTGCCGCTCCAGTCAGGCTGTTGGTCATATTGGCCGCTCATCATATCCCCACCTTAGTATATTTTTTATGATGGTAATAGCATTAGTAAACATTGACAATTGTACCATTTAATTTCCAAAAAGTCAACATAAATCAGCTAAATTTCAATAATGCTAAGAGGTCAGATAATAAATATTCTAAATCTCCACCGCTGACTCTATAAATTATAACCACTAGTATAATAACTAGACTCAGCAGCAGTCCTAATTCTATAAAGGATAAATTATGAACCTTCATTAAACTCCTCCATATATCCAGAATACTTGCAAGAAAACAACTTATTTTAGTATCTCATAAAAAGCAGATATTCTCAGAGACTATCCCAACTTAATAAACAAGTTCGAAGATAGTTTTTAACTTGCTAAGACTATAATAATTTGAAGTTGCCCTATTTTCTTATAGACTTAGTATATTTAATATTATAGCATATATCTATTAATAAAAAAAGGCAGGTAGAAAATTTTCTACCTGCACTCTTCTTAATTTGTCCACTTTTTTTAATTTCTTTCTCTTTTCTTAAATCTAGTATGGAGCAAATGATGTGATTCTCCACTTAGTGGTTCCCCTAAGAACTCATCATATAATTTAAGTATTTCTGGGTTCTCATGAGATTTTCTAATAGATCTTGCCCCATCCATATTCTTTAACCCATTGGCTCGATTCTCTTTTCTTTCATTTGTAGCAGGAACTGGCTGACCTCCACCACCAACACAACCATAAGGACAGGCCATAATTTCAATAAAGTCATAAGGAGATTCTCCTGCGCGAATCTCATCTAATAATTCAGCAGCATTACTTAAACCATTTGCAATTGCCACTTTAACCTTCTGATCGCCTATCTCTATTTCAGCTTCATTAATTCCTTCAAAATCTAAATCAAGACGTCCTAACGATTCTCCAGTTAACTTCTCTTTAACAGTCCTTAGCGAAGCTTCAGCTACTCCACCCGTCGTTCCAAAGATATTAGCTGCTCCAGTAGAAGTACCCATTAGATCATCATACTCTTCACCTTCTAAATGACTAAAGTCAATTCCAATCTCTTTAATCATTCTAGCCAATTCACGAGTGGTTAAGACAGCATCTGTTTCAGAGCCAGTCTCAATTAATTCTTCCCTTTCCATCTCAAACTTTTTAGCTGTACAAGGCATAACTGCTGCTATATAAATATCTTCAGGATCTAGATCCATCTTTTCTGCATAGTAACTCTTACCTATAGCAGAGAACATAGACATTGGTGACTTGGCTGAAGATAGATGCTCCATTAAGTCTGGATAATTATGCTCACAGTATTTAACCCAACCTGGACAGCAAGAAGTAATGTGAGGCAGATGTTTATCCCCTTGGAAACGCTTAATAAACTCATTTCCTTCTTCCATAATCGTCAAATCAGCTGCAAAATCAGTTGAGAATACTTTATCGAAGCCTAATTTATTTAAAGCTGCAACTAATTTACCAGTCACTAAAGTGCCTGATTCCATACCAAACTCTTCACCAATCGTAGCCTGAATTGATGGTGCAGTTTGGACAATCACATGTTTATCCTCATCTTCTAAAGCACTCCATACATTAGAAATAGACTTAATTTCAGTAATTGCACCTGTTGGACAGACAGTAGCACACTGTCCACAATTAGTACAATTAATCTCACTTTGGGGCATATCAAAGGCAGTTGTTACAATCGAATCAAAGCCTCTATCAGTAAATTCTAAGGCTGAAACCCCTTGTACTTCTTCACAAACTCGCACACAACGACCGCATAAAATACATTTACTAGGTTCCCTTTTTAGAGATGGTCCTACATCATTTACTTCATAATCTGTTGTTGCACCAGAAAAACTAACTTCTGTAACTCCTAAATCATAAGCCGTATCCTGCAGTTCGCAGATCCCGTTCTGATCACAAGTTAAGCATTCATTAGGGTGATTTGCCAATAATAATTCTAAATTAGTTCTACGCGC
>JAWOFC010000270.1:0-3101 GCA_046482455.1 Halanaerobacter sp.
TGGATATCAAGGTTGGGCTTCTAGCTCATGCTCAAGACTCATAGCTCACAGCTAAAAACAATAAACTAAGATCAAAATAAACAAGAATTAAATTAGCTGAGGGTTATGGATATCAAGGTTGGGTTCTAGCTCATGCCTCAAGACTCATAGCTCACAGCTAAATTATAAACATAAAAAATATGAGGAGTGAGAATAATGGTAGAAATGTATTATCAAGAGGATGCTGATTTGAATTATTTAGAGGATAGAACTGTTGCAGTGATTGGTTATGGTAGTCAAGGACATGCACAAGCACAGAATATGAGAGATGCTGGTTTAGATGTAGTTGTAGGTCAGAGAAAAGGCGGTTCTAGTTATGAGCAGGCAGTTGAAGATGGATTTGAACCTGTATCGGCTGCAGAAGCTGCTAAGCAGGCTGATGTAATTCAGATTTTATTACCTGACGAGGTACAGAAGGATATTTATGAAAATGATATTCTACCTAATTTAGAAGAGGGCAATGCATTAGTCTTTTCACATGGATTTAATATTCATTTCGATAGAATTGTACCGCCAGCAGATGTAGATGTATATATGGTAGCACCTAAAGGACCTGGACATCTAGTAAGAAGAGTCTATACTAAGGGTTCTGGAGTACCGTGTTTAATTGCAGTCTATCAGGA
This sequence comes from Halanaerobacter sp., assembly GCA_046482455.1. Classification (GTDB taxonomy): domain Bacteria; phylum Bacillota; class Halanaerobiia; order Halobacteroidales; family Halobacteroidaceae; genus Halanaerobacter. The sequence continues at coordinate 663 of JAWOFC010000270.1, forward strand.
TGCAAGCGGCAATGCTAAAGATTTGGCCCTAGCACATGCTAAAGGTGTGGGCGGTACACGAGCTGGCGTTTTAGAAACTACTTTCCAAGAGGAGACTGAAACTGACTTATTTGGAGAACAGGCAGTCTTATGTGGGGGAACAACAGAATTAGTTAGAGCTGGATTTGAGACTTTAGTCGATGCTGGATATCAGCCTGAGATTGCTTACTTTGAATGTTTACATGAGCTAAAGTTAATTGTAGATTTAATGTATGAAGGCGGTATTGCTAATATGAGAGATTCTATCTCTGATACTGCTGAATATGGAGATTTAATTGCAGGAGAACAAGTAATTAATGATAAGTCAAGAGAAGCTATGAAAGATTTATTAGATGATATTCAAAAAGGTGAATTTGCTAAACAGTGGATGTTAGAGAATCAAATAGGACGACCAGGTTATGCTAAGCGCAAAGAGATTGATGAAGAACATCAAATAGAGCAAGTGGGTCAAAAGCTTAGAGATAAGATGAACTGGATTGAGGAGTAATTAGTTAGCTATAAGGCATGAGCTTTGAGCTATGAGGAAAAAGAAAGGGTTTTTGTATTTTCTTTAAGCCCAAGACTCATAGCTCAAGACTCACAGCTGAAGAAAGGAGTGAAGAAGAATGAGCGTTAAAATTTTTGATACTACCCTGCGCGATGGGGAACAGACTCCAGGCGTTAGTTTGAATATGAAGGAAAAATTGGAGATAGCTAAGCAGTTAGATAGACTACAGGTTGATGTGATTGAAGCAGGATTTCCAATTACTTCCGAAGGGGATTTTAAAGCTGTAAAGAAGATTGCCCAAGAGGTCTCTAATCCAATTGTTGCTGGTTTAGCACGAGCGACAAAAAAGGATATTGATCGTGCTTGGGAGGCTTTAAAAGAAGCTGATAAGCCGCGTATTCATACATTTATCGCTACTTCACCAGTCCATATGGAGTATAAATTAAAAAAAGAGCCGGAAGAGGTTTTGGAGATAGCAGTAGAAGCTGTAGAGTATGCTAAATCTTATACAGATGATGTAGAGTTTTCTGCTGAAGATGCTTCCCGGAGTGATAAGGACTTTTTATGTGAAATTTTCGAAGCAGTAATTGATGCAGGGGCAACAACAATTAATGTGCCTGATACTGTGGGCTATGCTACTCCAAATGAGTATGGTGACTTAATTGCTTATCTTAAAGAGAATGTACCTAATATAGATCGAGCTGTAATTAGTGTACACTGTCATGATGATTTAGGAATGGCAACTGCTAATTCAATATCTGGGGTAGAGAATGGTGCCCAACAGGTTGAATGTTCGATTAATGGTTTAGGAGAGAGAGCAGGAAATACTTCTCTAGAAGAAGTTGCTCTAGCCTTAGATACTAGAAAAGATTACTATGAAGATACAACTGATTTGAAGTTAGATGAGATTGCCCGCTGTAGTAGATTAGTCAGTCATTTAACAGGAGTGCAAGTACCGCCTAATAAAGCAATTGTAGGAGAGAATGCTTTTGCTCATGAGTCTGGTATCCATCAAGATGGTGTGATTAAAGAGCGGACTACTTATGAGATTATGGATGCTCAAACAATTGGACTTAAAGAGAATAAGATGGTCTTAGGTAAATTATCAGGCCGTCATGCCTTTAAGCAGCGTTTAGAAGAGTTAGGTTATGATTTAGAACAGGAGGATTTAGATTCTGCTTTTAAGCGCTTTAAAAATTTAGCAGACCGTAAAAAGAATATTACTAGCCTTGATTTAGAAGCGATTATGGAAGATCAGATGAGTCAAGTCTCTGAAACTTATCATATTAACTTGCTGCAAGTAACTAGTAGCTCAGGATTAGCCACAGCTACTGTACAGATGGAGAAAGATGGAGATAAGATTAATCAGTCTGCCTGTTCTGAGGGTGGACCAGTTGATGCTATTTATGATGCTATGAATGAAGTTACTGGGTTAGATTGTAAGTTGAAGGATTATAATATTGATGCTGTAACGAGCGGTAAAGATGCTTTAGGAGAGGTAATTGTTAAGTTGGACTATCAATCTGATATATATATTGGCCGCGGTGTTAGTACGGATGTGATTGAAGCTAGTGCTAAAGCATATAATAATGCTTTAAATAAGATACTTGTAGAGTAATCTTTAATTGAAAATGTAAAATTAAAAATTGAGAATTAAGAGTCAAAGTCAAAGAATTAAATAAATTAATAGCTAGCTAAAATTATGTTTTGACTCTAATTGTCCATTATAAATTCTCAATTGTCAATTTATATTTTATATTAATGAGGAGGAAGTTAAAATGGGAATGACGATGGCAGAAAAGATTCTAGCAGCTCATGCTGGAAAAGATGAAGTTAAAGCTGGAGAGTTGGTTAATGCTAAGCTTGATTTAGTCTTAGGAAATGATATCACTACTCCAGTAGCAATTAATGAG
>JAWOFC010000154.1:0-6455 GCA_046482455.1 Halanaerobacter sp.
CTCTTCTTCTAAAGTATATAAAGAATTATTAGTCATTAAATTCAAAGTATCTTGAATATCATCTTTAGAGACTCGATAGGCTTGAGCTGGATTCTTAACTACTTCTCCCCGCTTAGAGATTAAGACCTCTCCTTTAACCTTCTCTAATAATAAAGCTTTATGTACTCTTAATCTTATCTCTACTAATTCATCTATCCCTTCTTTTATCGCCTGCTTTATCATAGCTCGTAACTTAGGTGCTAAAACAGGTAGTATTGTCTTCTCTAAAACCTTTTTTATATTATCTGCCATTCTTATCACCTCTGTTATTTAATCATATTATGATAATGGTAAAATTATGAAACAAAAAATAAAAAAAGAGCATACCCGCTAATAGGGTATACTCTAAACTACTTTTAATTTTGCAATTAGTTTAAAAGCAGAAATAACATCGTAAAAAAATGACAGATACTACCGGCTAAAACAAAGAGATGCCAAACAGCATGATGATACTTTAAGCTGCGCCAAGCATAAAAGATAGTCCCCACAGTATAAAGAACTCCTCCTAAGACCAAAAAAATTTTACTTGTCTGATTGAGAGATAAAAAGAGCGGTTTAATTGCAATTACAATTAACCAACCCATTATAATATAAAGTACTGTAGATAATATTTTAAACCTATCAACAAAAAATATTTTGAAGCTAATTCCAATTATAGCTATAATCCAAACAACTGCAAAAATACCCCAACCTAAAGTACCACGCAAAGTAACCAAAGTGATGGGAGTATAGGTGCCAGCAATTAATAAATAGATTGCTGCATGGTCAAAAATTTTGAAAATTTTTTTTACTCTTCCGGGCGGAAAACTGTGGTAGAGAGTTGAAGATAGATATAAGAGCACTAAAGTAGCACCATAAATGCTAAAGCTAATAATCTGGCGTTGAGTCCCAAAAATAGTAGCTAAGACTACAAGTACAACCAAAGCAGCAATCGCTAAGCCTAAACCTATCCCATGTAAAATAACATTCGTTATTTCTTCTCCGTGAGTTAATTCTCTTTGCTCGCTCATACTCTTTCATCCCACTCTCTAACAACTACTCGCAAGGCTGCATAAACTGGAACTGCAAAAATGGCTCCTAAAACTCCAAATAATAAGACAGAAATCAAGACTGTAAAGAGAATAATTAAAGGATGAATATCTAATCTATCCCCTTGTACTAAAGGTCGCACTAGATTACCTTCTAAATACTGGGCAATAGATAATACAATTAATACTTTAACCATCATAAAAATATCAATTGTTAATGCTAAAAATAACGAGGGCAAAATCCCTAATGCAGTTCCTAAAATAGGAACTAAAGAAGTTACCATCGCTATTAAGGCTAAAGCAAAAGAGTTAGGTAAAGATATAATTAAATAACCTACATACATGATAGTTCCTAAGATAAAGGCAACTACTAATTGAGAACTAAGATAATCAGCTAATACCTCATCTATTTTTAGCAAAATATCATCAATTTTATCTTCTTTCCAACTAGAGAATCTTGTTAGTATAGACAATAAAGATTGATGAATCTGTTGATCATCCTTTAGAAAATAAAAGATAACAAAAGGAATTAAAACAATAATTGTTCCTAAATTAGTCAATGAGGAGAAGGTACCCATATAGTTATAATTGCTGATTTTAGATAGAATCTGCTGTAAAAAAGCAGTAATTCTCTCCTGCAGGTTAAATTTATTTAAAAAGTCGAGACGACCATTACTAAACTCAATTATACGGTTCACACTCTCTTTAGTCTCTTGATAGCTCATCTCATAATTATTAGAAAAATAAGAGATCAATTCTTTAATCTGATTATAAATTATACTACCACCAAAAAATATAACTAAAGCAATAAATACCACAACTAGTAAACAAGTAACAACTACTGCTGCAGTCTTATTATTAAATTTTCTTCTTAAAAACCTTACACTAGGTCGTAAGAGGTAATAGAAAAATCCTCCCAGAAGCAAAGGTGTTAATAAGATAGATAATACAGCAGATAGCGGTTTCATTAGATAAGGAATCTGCCCAGCTAAAAAGAAAATAGCCAAGACTAAAATAACTCCATAAGCAATCTTAAAAAACTTGCCTTTAAACATAAAGACTTCCCCCTTTTTACATTATCATCTTTTAACTTAACACAGATTGAGACTCTTTTAAACCTAAATAAATACTTTCTCGTTTAGGAATTAACTATAAATATCAGAGAGTTCCCTATCTATTCGATCCGTTAATTGAGGACTCTCATATTCTAAATAAGATGACTCTTTCAAATCTTTATTATCTGGTAGATCTACAATAAATTCACTTCCCTCATCTGGCTTACTCTCAACTTGTATTTCACCGCCGTGAGCATCAACGATTAATTTAACAATTGCTAATCCTACACCACTGCCTTCATTATTTCTAGTAAAAGATTTATCTACTTGACCAAAGCGTCTAAAGATTAAGGTCTGTTTATTCTCGGGAATACCGATTCCAGTATCTTTAACAATAATCCTTACTTTTTCCTCTAAATCAACTATTTTAACCTCTATTTTATCTCCTTTATCTGTGAATTTAATAGCATTAGATAATAAATTTAACAAGACTCTTTCGATATTAAAAGGGTCACAGATTAATACTTTCTGATCCAACTCAGAATTAAATTCAAACTCCCTTTGCTGCTGATCTATATATTCAGTAATCGAAACGACTACTTCTTTTACAACTTTTATTATATCATAATTTCCTAAATCAAGGGTGAAGTCATTAGCCTCAAACTTATTAATATCTAATATATTATTAACTAATCTAAGTAATCTATTCCCATTCTTGGATATAATATCTAAATATCTTGCAAACTTCTCTCTCTTCTCTTGAGGTAGATTCTGCTCTTCAAATTTTAACATCTGATGAGCTGAAAAGATCAAATTCAGAGGCGTCTTTAGTTCATGTGATAGATTAGAGAAGAACTTCACTTGCAGTCTACTATACTCCAATTCTTCTCTTAAGCTTTTTATTTCAGTCACATCTACACCTAAACATAAAGCACCTGTTATCTCACCTTCTTCATCTTTTAAGATATTATTATGCCACAAGATATCCCTTTTTACCCCCGATTTAGTAATAATAACATTCTCCCCATTCACAACTTCATCATTTTCAAAGGCCTTTGTAAAGATATCCTCCATCTCTGCCTTATCTTCATCTCTAATAAACATCTCAAACCAGTTCTCACCAACCAGTTCCTCGCGTCCATAACCTAAAATTTTACAGCCATTACTATTGATCTCTTGAATTCTTTTCTTCTGATCTAATCTCATTACAATCGCTTGAGTCATCTCAAAATATTTCCGCAACTTATCACGCTCAGCCTTAATCTTTCTTTCCGCCTGCCTACGTTGGGTAATATCTTCTGCAAAGCCAATATACTTATTCTCTTTAATCTTAACTGCATTCATTTCAGCATCAAATTTTGTCTCTTTATCCTTTTGAAATACAATCTCTCCGCGCACTCTGCCCTTCTCTTTTAGCTCTGCAAATAACTCCGCAGCTCTTTCTCCATCCACTACTTCTCCCACAGTACCAACTTTAGAACCAATAATTTCTGCTGCCGAACAACCACTTAATTGACAGGCTTTAGGATTAATTTCTGTATAAACCCCTTCATCATTGACTATAAAAATAGCGTAAGGAGCATTTTCGATATAACTTCTAAACTTAGCTTCACTTAGTTTTAGCTCCTGTTCTTTCTCTTTGCGCACAGTAATATCACGGGCAAAACAGACAAAAACGCCGTCTTTAATATCACTTAAATAAGTCTTAGTAATCTCAAAGCTAATAATATCTCCATCTTTAGCTTGATGCCAGCTTTCAAATTTATCTCTACCATAATTTATTATCTTTCGTAACTGCCTTTTAACTTCTTCTTTATTTTGCAATACACTTACATCATTTACATTCATCGTTAATAGTTCTTCTTCTGAATAACCTAATACATCTTGATAAGCTTGATTTACTTTAATAAAATCCCCTTCTTCATCTAGCATAAAAAAGCCATCTATTGTAGTCTCTAAAATCTTGTCAAACATCTCTTTTTCTTCTTTTAAATAGTTAGTCTTATCTTCTAAATCTTTTCTTAAATTAAACTGATATTTAAAGAGACCGCCAAAAACTATCCCTTGAGTTAATAACACCAACACATGATGTTGGTTTATAGATAACCAGAATTTAAAAGTAAAAATCACCCATAAAGCACTTATGAACCCTCCGATTAAGAACTTAGAATAAGCGGCTAGACTAATCAATATTATAGCCAAAACACCGAGTAGACCAAAAGATACATACGGGGTAACGAAAAACAGAATGAGACTTAAAAGTAGCACAACATATTTTATTCTATTCCTTCCTTCAGACTTAAATATAGCAAACATTTTTTCACTCCTAGAAGATTAATTAACTTAACTCTATACTCTACTTTCTAGATAAATCCCTATTTTCCTTGGAAAAATAAGAAAAAAACTTTCTTTTTGACAAAAAATATAAACTCAGGCGCTTAATAGCACCTGAGTAAAAGAATAATAACTTTTCAATTATAAGCAATCAAACCCGTTCTATATACTCGCCTGTACGAGTATCGATCTTAATCATCTCATTTTTTTCAATAAATAACGGTACATCCACCTTAGTTCCCGTCTCAACTGTCACTTCCTTAGTTGCCCCTGAAACTGTATTCCCTTTTACAGCCGGTGGAGCCATAGTAACTTCTAACTCCACAGCTGCAGGAAGATTAACTCCTACCGGATTACCTTGATACATCTCAATCTCCACTTCATCATTCTCTTTAATAAATTTAATCGCCTCTCCAATATCTTCGGCAGAAATTTCGACCTGTTCATAAGTTTCAGTATCCATAAAAGTATACTCTTCATCACTGCTGTATAGAAATTGGAATTTACGGTGGTCAATATGTGCTTTCTCTACCTTCTCGCCTGCTCTAAATCGCTTATTAATCGTCTGTCCTGTCTCAAGATTCTTCAGTTCAGTCTGCAAAAATGCTCCACCTTTACCCGGCTTAACATGATCATAGTTCATTATCTTATAGAGTTTACCATCTAATTTAATCGTCAATCCTGTATTAAAATCTCGTGTTGTAATCATTATTTTCCTCCTCTAGAAAGTTTGACCAATATTCATTCTAACCTGTGTACCCTCTTCTGAATGAGCAATATCTACTCTAGCTAATATATCCTGATTGAAGAAATACTTAAAACCAATGCCGCCGCTATAATGCATATCTTCTAAAAATAAGTCACTATCAAAACTACTGCTCACTCGCCCTGCTTCTGCAAAGACTGTACCCTGCACATTAGGTACTATCTTAGCTAAAAATCCATCTCTAGCATAAGATATCACATTCTCCATTGGAAATCTGAGTTCTGACTGATAGAGTACAGAGTTATTATCATAGAAGCGATAGTACCTATAACCCCGCATCGTATTTAGATCTCCTAATAGGGACATATCAAAGAAAGGTGCATAAGTACTAACTTCAGCTGTTGAGCTCCCAGTTCTAAATCTTTCTAAAGCACTACGTTCTTCATCTACAATCTCATCACCAGTTGTACTCTGAGTTCTCATCCGCAGGGCTAAAGTAGAATCTTTGAAGGCTGTAATATATTTTCGAGCATCAAAGGTATACTTTGTATAGTCCCAATCTCTACCTCCATTACCTGCTAAGAGGTCTAAGCTCTTTTTTACACGTGCAACTACTTTATGACCCTGGGAGGGATTAGCCTGTTTATCAATATTTTCATTCTCCCAAGCCAAAGATAGAGTATCAGATTTATAATCACTCGCTTGACTACTTAATTCTTCATAAGCATACTCAGTTACAATCTCATTATACTGATTAATCTCATAGGTTAAGTCAACTGAGAGTTTATTACTCCAACCTTCATAGGTACGATAGCCATCTAATTTTTCTCTTGTTTCTTCATCTTCTAGTGTAGCTAACATTTCCTGCTCTTCTTCTGTTAAATTACTTCTAATATACTGCTCCTGTTCATCAGTTATCCCTTCAGAATCGGTAGCAATAGCATAGATCAGGTCTGAAACTGGCTGTTGAACAGTATTAGTTGGATCATCTGGTGTTGGAGCAGGTAAAGTCATCTCTTTGTTAGATGCTTTTAACCCCTTATACTCCTCTAATGCAGCAAAGTACTCTTCCGGGATCTCTTGATCAGCGCTATCATTTCCAATCCCGCCGCTTTTAATATCATTATACTTAATTATCTTTAAATTTCCACCTAACTTCCAGTCTTCTGCTAATGGATAATCTTTAATCTGGTTATAAGATGTTATAATTCCTGTACTTGGTGAGCCTAAAAGCACTGCAGTAAACTTTGTATCTTTATCAAAAAGATTTGAGTTATACCAAAATTCTCCTGC
>JAWOFC010000291.1:0-2522 GCA_046482455.1 Halanaerobacter sp.
AAGAGATAAGAGTATAGAAGCTGCTATTGTTGCTCAGAACGCAGATCTATTCTATTTTACTGGAACTGTACAAGGTGAATATCTATACATTCCAAATCAGGGTGAAGTAATATTATTTGTTTCTAAAGATAATAAAAGAGCGAAGAGCGAAGCGCCTTTAAAAAGAGTAATTGAGTTCAGACGAACTGCGAATTTATCCGAGATTATCAAAAAAGAGAAGAGTGATTTAGCAAAAGAATTGGGTTTAGAATTAGATGTTCTTCCTTATAGAACAGCAACTAAGCTCCAAGAAATATTTAAAGCTGACAAGATCAGTAATATTACTACTTTAATTCGTCAAGTAAGAATGATTAAATCTGAATCTGAAGTCCAATTAATTAAATCTGCTGCTGAAAAATTAGCAGTAGTGCCTCAATTAACTGAAGAAAATTTAACAATGGATATGAGTGAATTAGAATTATCATCTATTATAGAACAGGAGCTTCGAGAAAGAGGCCATGCTGGTTTTATTAGAATGAGAGGACTAAATAATGAAATACCAATAGGTATTTGTACGGCAGGAGAACAGGCTACTTCTGAGGTAAATATTGATTCAATCTGTGCTGGAGCAGGTCTTCATCCGAGTGCAGGAACTGGAGCTTCGTTTAATAAAATAAAAGAGGGCGAACCTATTATTTTAGACTATGTGGCTACTCATAATGGTTATCATGCTGACCAGACTAGAATGGCCGTTATAGGAGAGGTAAGTGATTATATTCAAGAGTTATATGATAAGATGCTTTATTTGCAGAATGAACTAAGTAACTATTTAACTCCTGAGTATAGCTGCGAAGATATTTATAATCAAGGAATGAAATTAGCTGAAAAATTGGGAGTAACAGATTATTATCTCGGTAGTGGTGATAATAAAGAAGAATTTGTTGGTCATGGAGTAGGAGTTGAGTTAAATGAATTTCCATTTTTAGCTCCTGGTTTGAATTTTAAACTAAAGGCAGGTATGACAATAGCTTTAGAACCTAAATTAGTCATTCCTAAACTTGGAGTAATTGGAATTGAAAATACTTATCTAGTGACTGAAAATCAACCTGAGAAATTAACTACAGCCTCTGAAAAATTAATTAAAGTTTAATAGGCTTAAAGAAATGAACCCCCTAACAAGAGGACTTTAGGGGGAGTAATTAGTATAACTTGACTTTATAAGTTTAAAATAAAATCTTTAAATTTTTCTTCGCAAGGGCTTAAAATATAGTCATTGCGTTTGATGAAAGAATAATTAAGAGAGATCTTAAGGTCAGAATCTAAATTTTCCAATCTTAATTCTTTTAATAGATCGTTATCGAGTTCAAAGTTAACAGCACTCTTAGGAAAGAAGGCACAGGCTGAGCTATTTAAGACTGAATCTTTAGTGATATTGATTGAGTTACTAGAAAATGATATATTCAAATTTTCTATACTGAGTCCGATATTTTCTATAAATTCTTTGATTAAAGAGTAGGTGCCTGAACTTTTTTCTCTTATAATAACAGGTATTTCTAAAAGATCTGTAATAGTGATAGTATCTTTAGGATAAGACGAATTTACACACAAGATGAGTTCATCTTCAAAGAACTGTGTCATGGAAATATGTTCACAGTTTTCACCATTTGCAATATGCCTGCAGTTGTCACTACCGACCATGATCCCCATATCATAGTTATGGTTTAATACATTTTGAAACACTTTTGAAGAGTTATAGGTATTAATTGTTACATTTGTATTTTCATATAACTCTTCGAACTGGTGGATCTTTGATGAAAAGTAAAATGAGCCAAAGTTTTGGCAAGCAGCAATGGAAAGTTTATTCTTATCAGCACTAATTTTTTTAATATCATTATATAAGTTTTCTTCTAATTTAAATATTAACTTTGCATAGTCAAAAACTAGCTCTCCTACAGTTGTTAAAGAAGTACCTTTATTGGATCTATTTAATAATGTATGTCCTAAATCATCTTCTAACTTTTTAAGTTGGCTACTCAAACCAGGTTGAGTAATATGCAGTTTTTCACTTGCTTTAGAGATACTATTACATTTAGCAATACAGTAAAATGATTTTAAATAATCTAGATTCAAGAGAATAACCCCCTAATATTTATATAGTTCTCTCAGCTAAATTCATACCTGTCATTACAATGCTTTATGGATAACTAAATTTCTTTCCACCTCCAAATTAATTGACAATTGAGAATGGATAATTGACAATTAAAATTCAAGACCTCACAATCAAAAGAGTAGAAGCATCATAATCCTACACTAAATACTCTAACTCCCAATATCTTTCTTTAGCTGAAAGTACTCTTATATACTTGCGGCAGATTGATTTATATTAATTGCTAACTCAAAAGACCCTTATAATATTGCTATAATATTGGCTTATATAAAAAATATTTATAGTCTATACTTTTCTTTTATTATATCATACTATCCATAAAATAAAAGAGAGCTACTATTTATTTTTCTGGTTTTTGTGCTATAATAATCTATTA
>JAWOFC010000309.1:0-5114 GCA_046482455.1 Halanaerobacter sp.
AGAATATATTTAATTAGATTGAAATTTATAATAAAAAATGAAAAAAATACAATTTTTGGGTTTTATTTAAGTAGGGGGTAGAAAATGATTAAAAATATTACTAAGCAGACGGAAAGACAGGATAGGCTCAATTATTTTAAAGATTATGATAACTTAACAGGAATCTATAATCGTAGTTACTTTCAAAAGAAATTACAGGGATTAGATACCAAAGAGCAACTGCCTTTAAGCATTGTAATAGGTGATATAAATGGATTGAAGTTAGTTAATGATGCTTTTGGTTATCAAGCTGGAGATCAATTTTTAAAGAATGTGACTGATATTTTACAGAAGGTCTGTCGGGAGGGAGATATAATTGCTCGTATTGGAGGCGATGAATTTGCTTTTGTACTTCCTAAGACTACCAAAAAAGAGGCAGATAGAATGGAACAGAGAATAAAAAGCAGGTGCAGAGATCATGAAGCTGATCCAATAATTCCTAGTATTTCTTTAGGTTCAGCAGTTAAAACTAATTTAGAGCAGAATATAAATAAAGTACAGAGTCTGGCTGAGGATCGTATGTATAAGCAGAAATTAGTTGAAAGTAATAGCTTTCGCAATTGTATCATCTCTTCTTTAGAAAGATCAATGTTAGAAAAGAGTGATGAGACAGAGAAACATAATTATCGTTTGAAAAAATTAGCTCTGCAGATAGGAAAGAAATTGGATTTAGATAATAATAAGTTAGATGAGTTGGAGGTATTAGCTCGGCTGCATGATATAGGGAAGATTGCTATTCCTGATAGCATCTTAAAGAAACCTGGTTCATTAACAGAAGAAGAATGGGCCAAGATGAAGGAACACCCAGAAATTGGCTATAGAATAGCTGCTGCTTCTAAACAGTTAGCTGCAATAGCTGATAAAATATTATCCCATCATGAGCGTTGGGATGGTAGAGGTTATCCTAATGGTTTACAGGGCGAAGAGATACCGTTATTAGCACGGATAGCTAGCGTAGTAGATGCTTATGATGCAATGACAAATGATCGTGTTTATCGTTCTGCCTTAGGTAAAGACAAAGCAAAAGAAGAGTTGATTAATTGCGCGGGCAGTCAATTTGATCCCCAGATTGTTGATGTCTTTATTAATCAAGTCTTAGAAGGAAGAGAAGACTAAATTAAAGATTTGAATTTTAGTATATGAGAAGGTATGATATAGATAAGAGGTGATAGGAATGAAGAAGTTAAGATTAATCTATAATCCAATGGCGGGAAATAAGGAGTTTCCGCAAAGATTAGATAGGTGTATTGAGCTGTTTCAAAGAGCTGATTATCAAGTCAGTATCTTTAGAAGCTCTCAACCAGGTGATTTAAGCTGTGGATTAGATGATGTCAACTCTCATTATGATGCAGTAGTTGTAGCAGGAGGAGATGGTTCAATGAATGAAGTTATTAATGCTTTGTTAAAGCAGGAGTTAGATATTCCGTTAGGAGTAATTCCTGCAGGTACGGCTAATGATTTTGCCCGGCAGTTAAAGATGCCTGATAATATAAAAAAAGCAGTAGGTGCGATTACCCAAGAGAATATCCAAGAAGTTGATATAGGTAAGGTAAATAATCAGTATTTTGCTGATGTCTGTGCTGCAGGATTATTAGCTAATGTATCCCATGAAGTTGATATTGATTTAAAGAATACCTTAGGTAAGTTAGCTTATTATATTAAAGGCATAGAGCAGTTGCCCAAATTTGAAAATATCCCTCTTAAAATCAAGACTCCCCAACGAATAATAGAAGATGACTTTTATTTATTCTTGATTTTGAATGGCAATAGTGCTGGTGGTTTCCAACAGTTAGCACCGCAAGCGAAAATTGATGATGGTAAATTTGAATTTTTAGGTGTTAAGGCTTGTCTTCTGCCTCAAATAGCAGGACTGTTTGTTAAAATGCTGCAAGGAAAACATTTAGATGATCAAAACATAGTTCATTTTCAAGATAAAGAATTTGAAATTGAGATTACAGATGATAAATTAAATGATTATCACTCAGATTTAGATGGAGAAAAAGGACCAGGATTTCCCCTGCATGTTAAAGTTGCCCCTAAAAAATTAAGAGTATTTACAGGTTTTTAGACTATAGACCTGCTACATAATTTATATTCGGGGAGTACTTTGTAGTTGTGAAACCTTATATTTGGGATAGATAGCCAATTTATGATATAATTAAAGTAACTTTGAAAGGAGCTTAGTGTATGGGGAAAGTATATAATCCGGCAAGAAGAGAATTAGCTTAAGAATATAGGCTGTCTAATATTATTTAAAGCTTCTCATCCTGCAATTGATGAGCGTGTAAAGAAGGCTTTGCAGTGGGCTGAGGAGAAGGAATAGAGGGATAATATGCCAGAAAAGGATAGAGTATTAGTTTTAGAATGTCAAGAATATAAAGTAGAGTTAATAAAAAAGAAAATAAATACTGCTTTAAAAAAGATAGGTGGTCTTAAAAGCTTTATTGCTGCCGAACAAAAGGTATTATTAAAACCTAATCTTTTGATGGCTAAGAAGCCTGAAGCAGGAATTACCACTCATCCGGCTGTAGTACAAGCTGTTGTGGAGTTAGTGAGTGAAACAGGAGCCGAGATAGTGATTGGAGATAGTCCGGGCGGCCCTTTTAATAAGACTGTGATGAAAAGAGTTTATCAAAAGACTGGTCTGGCTAAAGTAGCTCAAGAGACAGATGCTGATTTGAACTGGAACTTTGGTAGGGAGACTAGCAATTTATCTGAGAGTCAAATACTAAATCACCTGACAGTAGGTGAATATATTGCAGAAGCTGACTTAATAATTAATCTGCCCAAATTTAAGACCCACGGCTTAACTAAGATGACGGGAGGAGTTAAGAATCTCTTTGGTGCTGTACCTGGTCTATTAAAGGCTGAATATCATATGAAGATGCCTCAGCTTGATAATTTTTCTGATGCCCTATTAGACATAGCTTTAGCAGTTAGACCAGAGTTAACAATTGTTGATGGTATTACAGCTATGGAAGGAGAAGGACCTTCAAGTGGAGATAATTATGAATTAAATCGGTTACTAGTCGGTACTAATCCCCTTGCGGTAGATGTAGTAATGGCAGATTTAGTAGGGATTAAAGCAGAAGATGTAGCTACTATTGCAGCAGCTAAGAGAAGAGATTTAGTCTATGATTTAGAGCAGATTGAATATTTAGGGGTTAAGACTAAGTTAGATGAATTTAAGACACCAACAATTGATTCTTCAGCTCAATTATTAGAACAGCGAATGCCTGAGTTTTTAGCTGATTGGATTCGTAAATTAGTTAAGCCGAAGCCAATCTTTAATGATAGTAAATGTGTTCAGTGTGGCGCCTGTATTACTAGTTGTCCTCCGCAAGTGATTTCTAAGACAGAAAGCGGAGTAGAAGCTGATTTAGATAATTGTATTCGCTGCTTTTGTTGTCAGGAATTATGTCCTGAAGATGCAGTAGAGATTCACCGACCTTGGCTGGGGAAACTATTATTTCAGAGGTGACAGAATGGAAGAAAAATTAGATGATCTAAAAGCAAGATTAAATGATAAAGGGATTATAGGCAAGGAAAGAAAGTATTTCAATTCAGCAGTCTTAATCCCCCTGCTTAAGATAGATAATGAACCCCATTTACTATTCCAAAGGCGCGCAGAAGAAATTAGCCAGCCAAATGAAATCTGTTTTCCAGGCGGAGAGTATGATAAAAGATTAGATGGGGATTATAAAGAGACTGCTTTAAGAGAGACAAGGGAAGAACTAGGAATTAAAGAAGATAGTATTAATCTTTTAGGGAAATTAGGTACAATTGTAGTGCCTGTAGGGCTTAGTATTGATGCTTTTGTAGCCGAAGTTGATATTGCTAATTTAGAAGAGTTAAAGTTAAATTATGACGAAGTTGTAGAAGTTTTTACTATTTCCTTAGCATATTTTAAAGATAATGAACCACAAAAGCATTATTTAGAAGTCAAGATGCATCCTTATGATTTTAATCAAGAGGGAGAAAAGGTTACTCTCTTACCAGTAGAAGAGTATGGTCTGCCTAAAAGATATTCTACTCCTTGGTCGGGAAGGAGACGTAATATCTTTATTTATCCTACTGAAAAAGGTGTAATTTGGGGAATTACAGCAGAATTAATAACAGAATTAATAAACGAATTAGAGGATGGGGATTTTATTTAATCTACTAGGAGGCGGTCTATTAATGGAAGAGTTGCCGGAGTATTTACAACCTTCATTTGATCCTAAAGCTAGGGAAGAGGCTATGGTGCAAGGAGAAAATTATCGTTTTACTATCTTAACTGCACAGTTGATTAGATTAGAATATTCTCAAACGGGAGAATTTGAAGATAGACCTAGTCAAATTTTTTGGTATCGCAATCAGGCAGTCCCCTATTTTGAAGTGCAGAGGGAGGAAGAATCTCTAATAATTGAGACTGAAAAATTAATTCTCAACTATGAAGACCTGGGAGAAGGATTTAATCAAGAGAACCTCAAAATAGAAGTTAAAGATTTAGCAGAAGAATGGTATTTAGGTCAAGAGGATAGTGGGAATTTAAAGGGGACGATTAGAACTTTAGATACTATAGATGGATATACTGAGCTTAATAAAGGTTTATTATCAAGAAATGGTTGGGCAGTAGTAGATGATAGTACTACCCTAATTTTTGATGAAGAGACAGGCTGGTTAGAAAGAAGGGGTGCTAGTTCTGAGCAGGATTTATACTTTTTTGGTTATGGACATAATTACTTACAGTGTTTGCAAGATTTTCATTCCTTAGCAGGAGAAGTACCTCTACTGCCAAGATGGTCTTTAGGAAATTGGTGGAGTCGTTATTGGCGTTATAGTGAAGAAGAGTTAAAAGATTTAATTAAAGGTTTTAAAAGACGAGCTATTCCTCTCTCAGTCTGTATTATAGATATGGATTGGCATATTGTTGATAATCCTTATACAGATGGCTGGACTGGTTATACGTGGAATAAAGATCTCTTCCCTAATCCAGCAGGATTTATTAACTGGCTGCATGAAAAAGAGTTAAAGACTGCTTTAAATCTTCATCCAGCTAGTGGAGTTCATCCCCATGAAGAAGAGTATTGTGA
>JAWOFC010000013.1:0-4793 GCA_046482455.1 Halanaerobacter sp.
GCTAACCAAGCTAGTACCCTTTGTGTGCCACCATATTTTTTGGGGGTTATATCTCCATTAGAAATTAAAACTACTTTCATATATATCTTCTCCTCTGTATTATCTCTCATATTAAATATTCTTTTTATTTCCAATCTTTTTTTATTAACCACCAATATTTATAAATAATTCTGCTCTTATTATATATCATTTACCTAAAAATTAAAAGCCTCTACAAAAATCAGCCCCAAATAAAAAAACTCCCGGGCCAAAAGCCCAGGAGCAGATTCATACCATAGCTGATACTATTCGTTAAAATTTATAACTCTTATTCAACTGGATGAACAAAAGCATTTCCATTTGTATCATCAACATATGGCGTAACCACTCGTTCACTTAATGAAGCTCCAGTTGCATCTTCAACATCAATTAATGTCAAAATATGATTATTATTATGCGTCTCTAAATATCCATCAGGCAGAATAATTGTCACTGCATACTGCGTCTGATCCAGATCTTCCACTTCTCCATCATCATCAATATCTAAATCAGCGCCATCAACTGCACCAAGAATACCTTTCTCAATTCTAGTACCTTCAATTGGCAGTGCTTCACCATTTAAACGCCAGTTAGACTTCTTAAGTGGGGAAGCTACTCCAGTTAAGGCTACCGGCTTATTAAACTGCACATGGATTAGATCTTTAGCATCATTTTTATCTTCTTCGTCAGTATTATAATCATCTAACCATTCTGTTACATCATAATGAGCATCAACCTTGATTAGATCAAATGGTTTCTCAGGACTTGGTTCGGGATCTTCTTCTTCACCATCATCTGCTGCAGTAGTGATTTCAATATCCTTTATAGTTTCAGTCGACATAGCATTACCTACATCATCTGTAATATCACGAACTACTAATCTCCACATACCATCCGCTAATGCATCTTCATCCTCTGCACTATCATCAACTGGCACTACAATTAAGGAGTAATCTCGTTCTTGCTCTTTATCACCCTTAGCAGCGACTTTTGCCACTGTACCTTCAACGGTATTACCTGTCTCTTGATTGACATACTCTAAAGTCATCTCTTTAACTCCACCATTGGCACTATCCTGCTGCTGACTTGGTGTTGTTAAGACTGTAGAACCTTCATGCTGGTTCCCATTCTGATCTTTAACCTGTACTGGTTCATTGAAGTCAAGCTTTACTGCTCCAGCATCTTTAGAGACTGTTATAGGACCAGAACTAGTAGAATCTAAAATTGTACTATCAGACTCATCTAATTTATCAGTTTCACTAGTATCATTCTTCACAGTAGTTAAGATAGTTGAATCTTCTAGGACTGGAGAAGCAGTATCTTCAGCTAAGTCTAGATCAGGCTTAACATCTAACTCATTAGGATCGTCTGCTAAGTTATAACCAAATGCATCTTTTAAACCTTTTACTCTGAGACGAAGGGGATTAAATCTCTGCATATGATAGTTATTCTCTGTCCCTTCTGTATTATAAAGCTGCGTCCAGTCATAGTTCATTTCAATTAAATACTTCTTATCTGTAAGCTCAGTAATTGTAAAGGCATCAGTAATCTCTTCTCCATCTTCGAAGGTCTTATCTGGTAGAGCGTCTGCATTCTGCTCTCCAGCAGTTAAGACTGCAAATGCATCTGCATCATAAGGCTTCTCATCAACATCTTGGTCAGGGATGATAATCTCAAAGTTATCCCCATCAATTTCTCCCTCTGAATCTAGGACTGTACCGCTAAATTCTACTACAAACTGTTCTGGAGAATCCATCTTCCACTCTACACTAACATCACTTGTTGGAATTCCTTCATACTCATCATTTAAAGTTGACACCATATTCGCATCATTAGTTACTGAAGCCCAGTCTCCTAAGGTATTTACCTGTAGGTTATGACTGCCCTCTGATAGGAATGACTGTACATTTTCAAATACCTTATCATCCTCATCAACATCTTCTTCTGGGGTTTCAAAAGTTAAGATTACTACATCACGAGTTAACTTATCTTCATTACTGTGTTCTACTTTAATACTTACTTCATCATTCACATCAGCAGGGAAGATAGCATCAGTATTCATCTGGGAGGGAAGTTTATTCCCTAAGTTGATTCCATCAATAACCCAGTTCTTTAAGTTTCTGACTGAATATTTAGCGGAGTCCAGATCATCATCTATAGTTAAGTTATTAACCGGCTCTGAAAAGACTACCTTTAACTGGTCATCAGATAAGTCAGTATCGGTTTGAGATGTATAAACATCAGTTAGCTTAATATAATTAGAATCCTCTAAGAAGAATTCATCGCCGCCGCTTAAGATATAACCATCACTATAATCCCCATCAAACTCTACTTTATGGTTTACATTATCATCTAAGGGGAAGTTGCTTCTAGCTCCTGCTGCTCCTGAATCTAAAATTACTAATAACTTATCGCTGCCTGTCTTAACTATTTTTTCTACAGGAATATATGACTCTTCATCACTCAGATTATCATCTACTAAGATACGTTCAGTATTCTCATTTAAATGCTCTATTAGTCCTTTGGTAACATCTTTATTGACCCACACAGTTAATCTATCAGCCTGGTTTGCAACTGCTTTTTTAAGTTTATAAGAATGAGCATCCGGATCATCAACATCATCAATATTAGGGCTAAAAGTTACTGTCTTATCTACTGCTGCTACATTCTCTTTGTAATCATCGAATACATCACCATTATCAGGATTCTTAACTTCTTTGATAGTTGCTGTTACTTTAATCTGTTTCTTCTCAGTTAAGTCACTGACGACTAGGCGAATCGTCTTTCCTTGTTCACTAGTAGTCTCTTCTCCAGTAATCTGGGCTACTTCTGCATTAGTATCAAATTCAATTGTTGCCTCAGCACCTGCTGGGAAGTTATTTAATCTAGTCGTTAGCTCTACAGAAGCAGTATCTGTCTCAGGATCAAGAGCTACTAACTCCTGCTCTGTATCCAACTCTAAGTAAGGAATCTCAACATTGTCAGTATTAACTCCAGTCGGTGCTAACGGAACTTCTTCTCCATCATTCATAAGCCCTTCAAAAAAGACTGTTACATTATTGGGGATGAAGTTCTTTAATTTTATTGTTGCTGTAGTACCACGCACAGAGACAGTATCTATTTCAGCATCCGGCACTGTAAAATTATCGGCTCCCACAGCATCAATTGCTTCACTAAATTCAATTCAATTGTCTGCTTATCTACTGCTTGAGCAGACTCTACCTGTAATTCTTCTTCCACAGGTTCTTCTTCATCATCCTCATCATCTTGCTCCTTATTTTCTTTAGCTTTAAACTTTAGACCCTCTTGATCAGCAGTTACTTCATGAGCAGCATCAAAAGTGTAATTAGAATTATTAGCTACTTCAACTACTTTCCCTTCTTCTACCCCTGTTAAATTCCATTCTCCATTAGGACCAGTAACAGTAGTATTCCCTCCTGCTTTAACTCCTATTCCTTCTAAGGCATAACCATCATTACTAACAACAGTTCCTGAAAGATCATACTTTTTAGGACCGCTGTCGTCATCACTACAGCCTACTAAACCTACTAAACTAATAATTAAGGTTAGTACAATTAATAATTTACTCTGCTTCTTAGTCAAAATCGCATTCATACTCTTCTTAACCCCCTAATAAATTTTAAATTATTGCTCCTTTAGAACAGCTTTATAGTTTTTACTGCTTAATATTCCCCCCTTGGCTTAATTTTTAACCTCCTAAACCTGATTGATTTTTATTACTTTTATGGTTTAAGAAGTTATATTATTCCTTTAAATGTAAATCACTCATTAAACATAATAAAGGGTTTTGAAGAAGATGTCAAGTCAAAATTAGGTAAATAAGAGAGCATAAGCTAGTCTATTAAACTTAACTATTAATAATCGACTCTAAAATATAAATAACAGCTAAAAACTGCTCTATTCGACAAAAATAACCGCAAATAATCTCCAAAAAATAAAAAAACTCGAGCTTAAGCCCGAGAAGTGCTAGTCTGATTTATTTTTTATCGTTTCGTATACTTCTTCTACGCTAATCTCTTCTAAACA
This sequence comes from Halanaerobacter sp., assembly GCA_046482455.1. GTDB lineage: Bacteria > Bacillota > Halanaerobiia > Halobacteroidales > Halobacteroidaceae > Halanaerobacter. The sequence continues at coordinate 4,066 of JAWOFC010000013.1, forward strand.
GTGCGTCTCTCCTTTAGGACATTGATGCTTTCCACACGGACGACAGTCAATCTCTTTAGTAATGATTTGATGCTGATCCCCATAGGGTTGATACTTCTTTTCATTTGAGGGGCCAAAGATAGTAAGTGTCGGCGTTCCCGCTGCAGCAGTCACATGGACTGGTCCACTATCACCGCTGACCATCAGATCAATCCTTTTCGCTAAGCCTGCTAACTCTTCAATACTCGTCTCTCCTGCTAAGCTGACTACTTCATGAGCCATCATCTCTTTAATCTCAGCCACACGTGCTTTATCACTGGGACCACCTGTAAAGACTACTTCATGACCTGCTTCCTTTAAGCGATCGCCTAAAAGGGCAAACTTCTCCTGACCCCAGCGCTTAGTCGGCCAACTGCCTCCTGTATTAAGAGCAATTAATCTCTCGCTCTCTTCTAAGCCGTATTTTTTTAATAACTTAGCCACATTATCCTCTATACTCTCTTCTACCTCTAACTCTAAACCAGCCTCAGGCAGTTCTAAAAATCCTAAATCTCTTAAAAACTGACGGTAGACCTCTACCATATGCGCCTCTTCAAGCCGCGATAACTCTTCATCTAAGAATATCCCCCGCCCTTTATCGCCAAAGCCGATACTGTAATCAGGATTAATGACGCGCATTAAGAGAGCAGTCCGCCAGTTGCCGTGGATGTTGAGCCCTAAATCATAGTTATTGCTGCTTAGCTGGCGGG
>JAWOFC010000021.1:0-5299 GCA_046482455.1 Halanaerobacter sp.
AAGAGTGGTTAACTATAGATGCCGAGGTAGCTCATTCAGTACAAGAAGATGATAGATATAGGGAGAAAATTGATGCTAACCTAGCTGTATTTAATTTTGATGCTGCACTGAATTCTAAGTTAAATACAGAATTGAGTTATCAGTATGTCAATGAATTATATGCTCCCATTAGAACTACAGAGTATGAAGAAGAATATGCATTTAGAGAAGATGACTATAATCAAGGATATAAGATAGAAGCTGATTATAGATTGCCTCCCTCCTGGAAGTCTACCTTAAGATTTGAATATAGTGATTTTATGCGGACTAATTCTTATATTCAAGCAGCTCCTTATGTCCAAAACTTAGGCGCAGCCAATAATTTGCAAGATGATAAGATTAAGACTTATGAAGTGGGACTTATTAGTGAAACAGGGCGCTTTTATTCGCGAGCCTTTTATACTCATGAAGTGACTACTAATCACAGCAGTCCTTCTATTACAGTTGACCCCACAGAAGAGGCAACAGAGAATGAAGACCGGGAGACCAACTATAGTCCAGGCTATAAGGATAAGAGGGTGAATGTTATTCATCTTTATAGTAGATATAGAGTCTTAAGTAAGCCTAATTATGACTTTAATATTAGTGGGCGTTATGTCTGGGAAGAAGAGGATAATAAATATCATAATCATAATTCTAGTTTTGGTAATCTGATTACAGAGAATGTCTTTATTTTAGGACTAGATGGGGGTTATGAGGCTAAAAACAGCTGGGATTTTAGGGGGAGTTATAACCTAGAATATCATACGATAGATTTTGCAGTGGAAGATGCTAAAACAGTTATGACTGAAGGTCTGCTGCATGATTTAGATTTAAATTTAGCTTATCAACTAACTACTGAGACTAGCTTAAATATAGGGTATAATTATTCTATTTATGATCTGCTTGATTACGATTTGAGTGCAGAAGGAGAAATCTATCGTTATTACGACCATGATTTTAATAAAGATGAGATTAGTATTAGTCTAGAGACTAAGTTTTGACTGAGGAGGTAGCCGGGATGAAGAAAGAAATCTATTTGGCTTTATTGTTTGTTATTTTACTATTAGTAGGCTGCAGTAGTACTGATAGCTTGGAAAAAAGTATTGATTATGGACAATTAAATTTGATACCTCCTGAGAATTGGGAGCAGGGAACGATTGAAGATGCTAAAATAATTATTAATGATGGCGAAGATAAGAGTCAGGATAATAATTGGGGTTTGCGAAAACTAGAAGAGGGTACTTATATAGTTCGAGTGGAGCATGAGGACTATTTTAATTATGGAAAGATTGTTAATATTAAAGAAGATGAATCTGAGCTAGTAGAACCTAATTTAGAAGAATTTTCAAAAGACAAACAAGTAGCATCTAAAATTAGTACTAATCGTAAATTTCAATCTTTTAACTTTACAGAGGAATCTTGGAGGGATGATTTTATAGCTAAAGGAGTTAATTTAGGTTTAGGAAAACCAAATCATTTTCCAGGGGATACTGCGATTACTAAAGCTGAATATACACGTTGGTTAGAGATGATGGGAGAAATGAATGCTAATGCCATTAGAGTTTATACTATTCATCCGCCTCAATTCTATGAGGCATTAAAGGAATATAATAAAGATCATAAGCCCATTTACTTGCTGCATGGAGTCTGGGCCAAGGAAGAAGGGCTAGCTCCAGAGAGTGATGTGTTTAGTGACCGAGTGATAGATGAGTTTGAAGCCGAAATCAAAGATGTAATTGATGTTGTTCATGGACAAGCTATCATTGAACCTAAATCTGGTCATGCTAGTGGTGTTTATAAGCATGATATATCTCAATATGTTTTGGGCTACATTCTAGGAATTGAATGGGATCCTTACTTAGTTGATAATACCAATCAAAAGAGTGTATCAGATTTTAATGGTGATTATTTTAAAACTACTAACGCAGACCCGTTTGAAGTATGGTTAGCTCAACGAATGGAAACAGCAGTACAGTATGAAAATAATAAATATAATAAACAGCGCACAATCAGTTTCACTAACTGGGTAACTACTGATGCTATTGAAAACAAGAGTAAGAGCAATGAGCCAGAGTATAGTCAGCGTATAGCTTCAATTAATGCTGATAAGATTGAGGCACAATCAGATTTTAGAGCTGGTCAGTTTGCCTCGTATCATGTTTATCCTTATTATCCTGAATATATAAATTTAAAATATGATAGTAATAATTATGCTCAATATTTAGACGAATTAACAAGTCTCCATCAACTTCCAATTCTCGTGGCTGAATTTGGAGTGCCTAGCTCACGGGGTAAAGCTCATGAGAGTACTCAATCTAAATTAGACCAAGGTTTTTTATCAGAGAAAGAGCAGGGAGCAGGAATAGTGAAATTATTTAATGATATTAAGAGTCAGAATTTGATGGGAGGGCTAATCTTTAGTTGGCAGGATGAATATTTCAAAAAGACTTGGAATACTGCTGACTATGATAATCCATCGCAGCGACCATACTGGCCTGATTTGCAGACTAATGAGCAGTTTTTTGGTCTGCTGAATTTTGATGTTAGAGCTGAAAAGGATATCTATATTGATGGTGATGAGGCAGGATGGGATCTTGAAGAGCCCTTTTATCAAAGTGAAAATCACAATATGTTTGAGAAGATATATGTTGACCATAGTCCCGAAGGTCTCTATTTGCGCATTCATTATCAGGAAGAAATAGATTTTGCGAGAGAAGAAAGCTATATTCTATTAGATACTATCCCTGAGCTAGGAGAAAAAGATGTCTTAGGTAAAGAATTAAAGCGAGGGGTTGATTTTGTAGTCAAACTTGCTGGGGTTGATCAATCACGAGTACTAGTAGCTAAAGATTATGATATCTTCGCTTATGATTATGGAGAACAAGTAACTGCTAGTTATCCTTATACAATTGCAGGTTTTAATCCTGTACGAATGATACTTAGAAAAGAGGGAAAATTATCATTTGATTACTATGAAACAGGGAAATTATTATTTGGAAATGGCAACCCTAATTCAGATGATTATAATTCCTTAACAGATGCAGCAGTGAAGGATAATGTGTTGGAGTTAAGGATTCCATGGGGATTACTGAACTTTAAAGATCCGAGCCAGCGTGAAGTGATGGGAGATTTCAATCAATCTAGTTTAGATGCTGCAAAATTAATAGCAGGAATTAATATTCGCTTACTAGGTAGAAAGAATGGTCAGTTAACTACCTTACTGCCAGCAGATGCTGCAGAGGTAAAAAGCTATAGTTGGGATACTTGGAATCAAATGGAGTATCAAGAACGGAAAAAGAAGAGCTATGAAGTAGTTAAGGATCTATTTGACTAGTATAAAAAATTTTTGGGTGGTTTAGAAGTGTGTTAGAAAATAAAAATTTTGCGTAATCGAATTAAACAACTTATAATTTCTAATAGTAGATGCATATAATTTAATATAGATAATAGCGAGGTGCCTTGAGCTACGGTTGAAGGAGAATAGGGAATCAGGTGCAAAGCCTGAGCGGACCCGTCACTGTAACTAGTAATTATGATTAAGTTTCACTCATGAGGGGAAGAAACTTAACCGGCTATTAACACTAGAAGCCAGGAGACCTGCCTTGTTGTTAAATCTACTACTCTTCGGATGATAAGATTAGTAGATTTAGAGGTCTGGTAGAGGCTAATTAGCTTTAAATCATCCGCAATCTTTCTGTGTGAAGGTTGCGGTTTTTTATATTTTATTAATAAAAGGGGGGGTAAAAAGATAGAACTTCTTTTTAGTTATAGAAGATGCACACTATTCAGAGCCTGATGGAATATAATGCTAAAAAAGGAGTGGTAAAATGAACCGACAAGAAAGAATGAATATTCGGCGGAAAATGTTAGATATGCGGAAGATGAGAGATAGATCCCGTGATTTAGAGGCAGGCGAGATAGATTTTTTGCTAGAAAAGATCTATTTAGCCATTGAATCAGAATTGAGAGATGCAGCTTATTATCGTGCTTTAGCAGATATTGCTCCTAATCAATTTGCTCTAGAGCTGATTATGGAGTTTGCAGATGATGAGCGGGAGCATGCTTATCAATTGCAGCAGGCCTATGAACATCTGACGGGCAAAACATTTAAATCAGAGTATGAGTATGAATTTGATTTAGACCCTGCCGACTATGAAGAATATTTGCGGAAAAGAGTCTTAGATGAGACAGCAGATTATAAGAAGTATAAGAGCTATTATCTAATGACGCATAATCCTTATTTGCGCGATATCTTCTTTAATGCTATGGTCGATGAGTCACAGCATGCTCAAAGAGAACTATATCTATTAGAAACCCTTGGTATGCCCATGATGTAGAAAATTGTCTATATAAAGTGTAGCTTTAAATAAGCCAAGCATACTTTTAGAGCGGGGGCAGCGACTGTACCTTTTCGTAAGTACTCGTTTTTTGATTTTGCTTTTTGGTTTTGAATTTTAATTGTAAATTATCAATTCTCCATTATCAATTAAAAGTGCCACTTTATATAGATATTATTTGTTACTACACAGCCGTCTCTTGATTCATACTAGAGATTGCTTTTTTAATTGTTCTTAATAGCCAGAAAATAAGTAGACTAAAGGATATTACCTCAGCAATCGGAAAAGCAAACCAGAGAGCCTGCAGTCCTTGAATTTGACCTAAATAGTACATTACAGGCAGTAAAATAAAGATCTGCCGCAGGGATGAGATAAATAAGCTTGGGAAACCGCGTCCTAGAGCTTGAAAAGTGGTACTCCCGATTATATTAAAGCCCATGATTAAATAAGCAAAACTAATCCTTTTTAGGGCAGTAGAACCAATCTTAATTAGTTCAGGGTCTTTATTGAATAATGTTATTAATTCTGTAGGGAAAATCTGAAAGATAGTAAAGCCTAACAATGCAAAGCTAAATGCTAAAAAGCTGCCAAAGGCAATTGTCTTCTTCATCCGTTTTGGGTTTTCGTGACCATAATTATAGCCTACTAAGGGCATAAAGCCTTGGCTTAGACCGAAGATAGGGAGAATGATAAGTGACTGCATGCGAAAATAGATGCCGACGACAGCAATGGCTGTTGTATCATAATAGCCGACAATTCTATTCATCCCAGCTAACATTACGCTGGCTAGAGCACGCATTAACATGGCTGGAAAGCCAACTTGATAGATATCCTTTAAAATCCCTATATCAAATTTGAATTCTGACAGTTTCAATTCTACTTCATTATCGCCATATAGAACAATATATATAATAAATATTCCAGCTAATCCGCGACCAAAT
>JAWOFC010000098.1:0-3581 GCA_046482455.1 Halanaerobacter sp.
TTTGCACTTAATTTTTCTGCAATAGCTAGATTGATATTCTTTTCTAAGATCTGGTTATGATTAGTTCCTGAATCAATCCCGCCGTGACCAGGGTCAATGATTACTGTTTTTCTCAACTTGCTGTTAACTGTTTTAGCAGGTGGGACTAAATTAATGATTAAATTTGCACTAAAACTGATTATAAAAATAATAGCTATCAAGATGAAGAACTGAGGTAGTGAAATAAAGAAAATCCAGATTTTTTTCATTTTAGAAACTCCTTTTAAGGCATTTATAAAAGCATATGTGCTAGGAAAGGTAATGATTAACGGGAAAAATTACCATTTTGCTGCGGTGGTGATAATTATATCCTGGTTTGAATAAATAGATAGCAAGGGAAAGAGAATTGTTTAAAAAGGAGATGAGTTAAAATGGAGCTGCAATTAACTAAGCGGGATTTATTAATCTTATGCTTAGTATTTAGCATCAGTTTTTTCTTATTAGGCTTAGTGGTTGATGACTTTAATTTGCCGCAGGCTATAAAGACTAGTAGTAATCGTTTAGTCCCAATTTATAAGGTCGATACTGCAGAGAAAAAGGTAGCTATTACCATTGATGGAATGTGGGGTTCTAAGTATACAACAGAGATATTGAATATATTGAGGAATAATAATGTAAATATTACTTTCTTTTTCGGCGGTAACTGGTTAGAGGAATATCCTCATTTAATCAAAGAGATAGCAGCTAATGGTCATGAAGTGGGTAATCATAGTTACACACATCCGCATATGGCGCAGTTGGGTAGAGAAGAGATAGTACAAGAATTAAATCGAACTAATGAATTAATAAAGGAATTAACAGGAGAAGAGCCAGATCTTTTTCGTCCACCTTTTGGGGAGTATAATAATCGTTTGATTAAGACTAGCCGCGCAGAGGGATATCATGTAATTCAGTGGGGTATTGATTCTCTAGATTGGAAGGATGTAAGCGCTGATTTCATTGTTAAGACAGTAATGAAGGATATTGCTCCCGGAGAAATTATATTAATGCATAATAATGGTCAAAATACTGCCCAAGCGCTCAAGAGATTAATTCCTAAAGTTAAAGAAGAAGGCTATCAGATCGTCCCTTTATCAGAATTAATTTATAAGGAAAATTATTATGTAGAATCGCATTCTGGTCTACAAAAAAAGCATAAAGGAGTTGAATGACTGTGGGAGAAAAGAAGATTAAGTTCTTTTTCTTACCATTAAATAAAAAAGTAATCTTTTCCCTAATTTTAGTAGTTATCTTAGTTAGTTATGGTTTAGTTGAGCTTGATAATCCTGAGCCTGAACAGGCAGTCTTCCAACAACAGCCTAAAGCCTATTATCAGGGGCCGCAGGATAAAAATGAAGTTGCATTTGCTATTAATGTAGCCTGGGGAACTGAATATATCCCAGAGATTTTAGATATATTAAAGAAAGAAGAAGCTACAGCAACCTTTTTTCTAGTTGGAAATTGGGTGGAAAAATTTCCTGAGTTAGTAGTAGAGATTAAAGAAGAGGGTCATGAGTTAGGAAACCACGGTTATCGACACCGTCATCCTCAGAAATTAGCTGAAGAAGCTTTAATTGCTTTGATCAAGAAGAATGAGAATTTAATCCAAGAGACTGCAGATTATAAGACCGAATTATTTGCTCCTCCCTATGGTGAGGTTGACCAAAGAATAGTTAAAGTCGCCCATAAGGTTGGTTATAAGACAATCATGTGGACAGTTGATACTATTGATTGGCAGCGCCCAGAGCCGGAAGTGATAATTAAGAGGGTAGTGCCTAAAGCAGAAAAGGGAGCAATTATATTAATGCATCCTACGGAGCCGACAGTTAAAGCTCTACCTGCAATGATTAAAGGATTAGAGGAGAAGGGCTATAAGCTAGTGACAATTAGCGAACTGTTAAGTAAATAATTCGTAAAAACCACAAAAACAGTATTAATTGTCAATTAATTTGGGGGTGTGAAGAAATTTGGTTATCTGCAAAGTACTGCAATGATAGCTTTGAATTTAGCTGAAAGCACTATCTGTAAATGCTGGGGGTGATTAAATTTATCTGGCGTGGTTTAATAATTGCTTTTATAATTGTTCTATTAACGGGATTAGTCCTAGGGATTGTAGGAGAGATAGATAGAATTAGGCGGATAATATGGGGTGTGGAAGAAGGGGTTAAATTTTATAATTATAATTTAGAAGGTTATTTGCAAGAAGAGGTAGTAGATGTAGTTAGCAGTTATGCCCAGCATAATGTACAATATCCTCTGCGAGCAGAGATTAATCAAGAGACTGGTCTGATAATTCCTGCAACTGATGGAAAAATAATTGACATTACTGGAACAGTTGATAAAATATTTAGTGCTGAGAGCGGGGAAGATGTAAAGGCGATAAGTTATAGGATTAAGCCTGATTTAAGAAGAGAAGATTTGGCTTCTTTAACAGAAAAGTCAAGACCAAAAGGAGAAAAAACTATAATACAATTAATAAAGGAGATATTCATATGAAGAATAGACAACGAGGTTTTGAGCAGGTAAGAAAAGATGCACGGAAGTATGATAAAAAAGGTTTTATTCCCAAGCGAGCAACGGAGAAGAGTGCAGGTTATGATTTTAAGACACCGGTTGATTTAGAGATTCCAGCACAAGGATATGCTACATTTTTTACTAATATCAAAGCTTATATGCAGGCTGATGAAGTCTTAAAGTTATATATTAGGAGTTCACTAGGCTTTAAATATGGTTTGATGTTAGCTAATAATGTGGGAATTATTGATGCGGACTATTATTCTAATTCAGATAATGATGGAAATATTGGGGTTAGACTATATAATAGTTCCGAAGAAACTTTATCTTTTGAGGCAGGGACTAGAATTTGTCAGGGGATTTTTGCAAAGTATCTAACTGTAGATCAAGACCAGACTAAAAAGAGCAGAGAAGGCGGTATTGGCTCTACAGGTCGCTAAGATTATTCTTAGCGATTTTTTAATTTTTTGAAAGTAATTATTTGCCTTTGGGAATGCATAAAATATATTATAATGCTTTTATTAGGTGGTGGCAAAATGAATTTAAACCAATTTCAAGGCAAAGAAGTAATTAATTTAGCTAATGGAGAGAAGTTAGGCTTAATAACAGAAGTAGAATTGACCTTTGAAGAAGAAACGGGAGCTTTGAATTCATTATTAATTCCAATGGAAGAAGGAATATTTAATTTTATAGGAGAAGAAAAGTTCTTAGAAATACCGTGGGGAGCAATAATTAAGATAGGCGAAGAAGTAATAGTCATTAATTTAGGAGAAGAAGAATAGAATGATAAACTCCTTGACAAATCAGTTCAAATATTAGACAATAAAATAAAATGAAACGTAGTAATAAAGATTGAGGAGCAGTAATTAAGAGTATCTATGATGATTAGCCAGTTTGAATTATGGAGAAAGGGATTACTGCCGAAATTGAGTAACTGTCTGGCTGACAGTCTCAGTTGGGCTTGTGCTGAATAAGTACAAGACTGTCACTAGTTGAACTAGTGGTGAGCTATCTTTCGTTGATCTTTAAACGATTGGTAAGCTTGCCAA
>JAWOFC010000182.1:0-2536 GCA_046482455.1 Halanaerobacter sp.
TTGGAGATGGATTGCCTGGGAGGATTATGCTATAAGAGATGAAGCAGGCGAAATAATAGAAATTCAAGGAGTAGGCAGGGATATAACAGAATTAAAAGAGGCCCAAAAGGAAGCAGAAGCAGCAAATGAAGCTAAGTCAAGATTTTTAGCCAATATGAGCCATGAGATCAGGACACCGCTCAATGCTGTAATTGGTTTTAGTGAACTATTAGAAGAGAAGATCGAAGGTAGAGAGGAGAAGAATAACCTCAAATCAATTAAGAAAGCAGGCAATAATCTTTTATCTTTGATCAATGATATCCTTGATCTCTCTAAGATTGAAGCAGGAGAGTTAGAGGTGGATTATAATTATTTTGATTTAGAGCAGTTATTAAGAGATATGAAAGAGATATTTAGTCAGAAGGTGGAGCAGAAGGGTATTAGTTTTATACTTGATATCAGAGATGAGCTGCCTATGCTTAATTTAGATGAACAGTATATACGGCAGATAATGCTTAATTTAATTAGTAATGCAGTTAAGTTTACAGAGCACGGCTATGTGAAGGTAGTAGTTAAAATAGAGAAGCGAAAAGAAGAGCTTAATTTAGTGATAGAAGTAGTAGATACTGGAATTGGAATCTCTAACGATAAAGAAGATGAGGTTTTTAGCTCATTTCGCCAAGAGGATAATAGTCTAAAAAAAGAATATGAAGGTACTGGTTTAGGGTTAGCTATTACTAAACATTTAGTTGAAATGATGGATGGTAAAATTAGTTTAGAGAGTAAAGTAGGGGAGGGCAGCACCTTTAGATTAGAGTTTGCAGAAGTAAAGTGGCGAGAGAAGGAAGATGAGACAGAAGCAAAGGTTCAAGAATTTGATTTTGACTCAGCTCGCATCTTAGTGGTAGATGATGTTCCATCTAATCGCAAACTATTAAAATCAATCTTAACTCGTGAAAGTTTAGAGGTCATAGTGGCTGGGACTGGTCAGTCAGGAGTTAGGTTAGCGGCAGAGAAGGAGTTTGATTTAATCTTATTAGATCTGAAGCTACCTGATATAGATGGTTATCGAGTATTAGAAGAGATTAAGAGTACAGAGTTAAATCAAGATACACCAAGTTTTGCTCTTACAGCATCAGCTACAAAAGATGAGATAAAAAATATTAGGAACAGCTGTTTTAATGATTTTATGACAAAGCCGTTAAAGAAAGATGAGTTTTTAGATTTAGTGAGCGATTATTTAGCATGTGAAGTAGAAGAAGGAGAAAAGAAAGATTTGAAAATAGAATATATGAGACTAGAAGAGATTGAATTAAGTGCAGGTGAAGTGCAGGATCTGCTAACTGAATTAGAAACAGAAGTGCTGCCTTATTATGAGGAGTTAAGTAAGACATTTATCATTAATGAGGTTGAAGAATTCATAGCTAAGGTGGAACAGTTAGCTTTAGAATATGAGATTGTATTTTTAGTGGACTATGCAGAAGAATTAAGCTCTTATACGTCTAATTTTGAGTTAGATAAGGCTAAAAGAGAGTTAAATAAGTTTAAAGTGATAGTTGATAAATTAAGAGCACTGCTCTGATTTTTAGTCTGTTTTTTCTGAATCTGCATGCCCTTTCCTCTTTAAGCATAGTATTATAGTAAAATGATGCTTAAGGAGGAATAAGATGAGATATAGCTCTGAATCAAAGGTGGAAAAAGTTGTAAGGTGGATCAGCAAGACTGTTCTTAAGTTGATAGTTTTAGCTTTAGTACTATTAGTAACGGTGCAGTTTATTTTAACTAATTCTTCATTGGAAAAAAGTCTAATTTCTAAAGTCCCTTATAGTAAATATATATTAGATTTAGGACAGCAGAATAAATTTTCTCAGGCTGCTAAGACTGTTTCTGCATCTAAAAAAGGAACTTTAGTTTTTCAATTGCAAGGTGCTGATGATGTTGGGCAGGTAAGGCTATTAGTGAATGAGAAAGTAGTAGGTGATTTTGCTGCTGGCTCTTTGAAAGTTAAGGTAGAGCCTGGAGATGAGTTGGCAGTTGATACTCGAGGCTGTCAAGAAGGGGTGTGGCTTAGACTTTCTAACTTGTCCAAAAACATAGACTTCTTCCAAGAGGGGCAGCAGTTTTGGCTAAAAAATGAATATAAGAGTTTAGGAATAGTTAAATCTAAGACAAAGTTTTAAATTTATGCTTGCTTTGTGAGAGAATCTATGTTAGTATTTTTTACAACAGTAGTTAGTGTAGTATAGTAGAAGAGTAAAATAGTAGGAGAAAAAAGTAGCCAAGCAACTAAAACTGTAGACAATAAAATAAAACTGTAGGATAGTAGTCAGGGTAGAATATACATAGGGATAGGTGCGCGTACTCCTGACTAGGGAGTACCTTTTTTAGTTTTTGCATAATAAATGATCAGTGGGGGAGATTTAATATGGGCCAAAAGAATGGAACTAGTAAGAAAGTTGCTTCAGCAGCCATTAAGATGAGTTTGAGTGACCGAGATGATGAGGAAAGAATAAAAAAGAAGTATAAAAATAAAGCAATGCAAGTAGCAGCAGTGGAT
>JAWOFC010000072.1:0-3407 GCA_046482455.1 Halanaerobacter sp.
AGAGTAAAGAGTGAACAGTAAAAGTCAAAATCGACTAAAATCAAATACAAATACAAAGAAAGAAAAAGATTTTGAATTAGTGTTTAACTCATTACTGAATTATACGGGCGAATAGCTCAGTTGGGAGAGCACCTGCCTTACAAGCAGGGGGTCACAGGTTCGAGCCCTGTTTCGCCCACCACTTAAAACAGTTGACAGTGGACAGTGGATACGGTTTTTGTGATTTTCACGAAGGGGCTTGATAAAGACCCGTAGGAACAGTGAACAGTTAAAGTCAAAAACAAAAAAATAAAAGAAAAATAAGATAAAAGATAGTTAAATATCTGGTTTTGAATTATGTTTTTAACTGTAAACCGTAGACTATAAACTGCAAACTAAATACATGGAGGGGTTCCTGAGTCTGGTCAAAGGGAGCAGACTGTAAATCTGCCGGCGCTGCCTTCAGAGGTTCGAATCCTCTCCCCTCCACCATTAATTAAATAATATTATAGTGTGCGAAAGTAGCTCAGTTGGTAGAGCGTCTCGTTGCCAACGAGAAGGTCGCGGGTTCGAATCCCGTCTTTCGCTCCATATTCATATTTACGTAACCTTGTTATCTTGATTGGTAACAAGGTTTTTATTATTTGAAATTTATTAGTCTTTAAACAGGAATTTATGATTACTTATTGAATTATAATATATAATAAGAGAACTTATTATATATCACCTGCGGAGGTAATACTAGTGAGTAAGAATAAATCAGTTAATAAGAGAAAAAATGAAGCCTGTATGGGAAAAGCTAAAGTTAAAATTTTAGGTGAATATTATACAATGAAAAGTGACCAATCAGAAGAGTATATTAATAATATTGCAGCCTTTATCGATCAACATCTATCTGAAATTAAAGCTAATACTTCAGCTATGCCTAGAAATAGATTATTTTTATTGGGATTAATGAATTTAGCTGATGACTTATACAGTATGCAGGATAAAATTCAGAAATTAAAAGGACGAGTTAATAAACTAGAAACTGAAAATAAAGAGTTGAAAGAGGAAAAAACTGAACTAAGTGAACGATACCAAAAGTTGAAGAGGAAATATAACGAGGTGGAGGATGAATATAATCAATTCTTAGATTTAATTGAAGAAAAGGGAGGATTGGATGGTTGAGTCTAAATGCGGTGGATTATGGAATGATAATTGTAATGATTATCTTTTCTTATCGGGGTTATAGTTCAGGTTTGATTAATCAAGTTACTTCTTTGCTAGCTATGGTAGGCGGTATCTATTTCGCTAGTGAGCAGTATAAAATCTTTGCTGAAGTAATTGCTGCTAAATTTGATTTATCTATAGGTGTCAGTCAAATGTTAGCTTTTAGTTTATTACTTATTATTGTGAGTTTAATCATTAATTATTTAGGACATCTATTAAACGAGTTTATGGATTTAATCTTCTTATCAGTTGTAGATGATATTGCAGGAACTATTTTTGGATTAACTAAAGGTTTAGCTATTATTTATATTATTCTATTAGTTATAGTAAAAGTGCCGATTGAATTTTTACAGGTGGGAGTAAGTGATTCCTTTTTTGCTTCCATTTTATTAGATACTTTAAATCCTTTATTTACAGAGAAGATTGAAAAGCTCATTAATTAGTCATTAATAGGGAGGATAAATTAGGTAATGGATCAACATGCTTTAGATGTATTGAATTTTTCTGAAATCAAGAATCAATTAAGTAATTATATTACTTCTAGTCTAACAGAAACTTTAATCGAAAACTTAGAACCTAGTGCTGAAATAGATTATATTCAAGAACGTCAAAAAGAAGTAACTCAAGCTAAGAAGATTTTAATTAGAGAGAGTACTCCACCAATTGCAGGAGTTAAGGATATTAGGTCTAGTCTAGAAAAAGCAGAAAAGAGTATGATCTTAGAAGGAGAAGAACTACTAGATATTACAACTACTTTAGAGGTAGGACATGATTTAAGTAGTTATTTTTCTAATTTAGAAGACGAGGATAATAATTATGAGAAATTAATCAGAATTGCTGCTCAAATTGGTAATTTTAGACCATTAACTAATGAGATAAGGAAAGCAATTGATAATCAAGGAGAAGTTAAAAGTTCAGCTAGTTCTAAATTGCAGAGAATTAGAAGAAAGATACAGAATGCTAAAGATAGTATTCGAGATAAGTTAAATTCAATGATTCATTCAAATAGTTTGAAAGATTATATTCAAGATCCAGTAGTCACAATTAGAGATGGCAGATATGTTATTCCAGTTAAAGTAGAACACCAAGGAGAAGTTGACGGATTAGTCCACGATCAATCTGCTAGTGGTCAGACAGTCTTTGTTGAACCTACTGCAGTAGTTAAGATTAATAATAAGTTAAGACAGTTAGAGTCAGAAGAAGAACAAGAGATACAAAGGATTTTACAGGAATTGATGTTTTTAGTGCAAGAGAAGATAGATGAGATTCAAACGACATTGAAGTTATTAACTGCTCTTGATTTTATTATTGCTAAAGCACGTTATAGTTTAGACTTAGATGGCTCAGAACCATTATTAAATGAAGAACAGAAGACAAAATTATATAAAGCACGTCATCCTCTTTTGACTGGAGATGTAGTTCCTATTGATGTGAGGTTAGGAGATGAGTTTGATACTTTAGTAATCACTGGTCCTAATACTGGTGGTAAGACAGTAACATTAAAGACGATTGGTTTATTAACTTTAATGGCTCAAGCTGGACTTCATGTTCCAGCTTTATCAGGTTCAAAGATTGGAATTTATCATCAAATTTATGGTGATATTGGTGATGAGCAGAGTATTAAACAGAATCTAAGTACTTTTTCGTCTCATATGAATCAGATTATAAAGATAATTGAAGAAGCAGGTGAAAAGGCTTTAGTTCTATTAGATGAATTAGGAGCAGGAACTGACCCGACTGAAGGTGCTGCCTTAGGAATGGCTATTTTAGATCATCTGCATCAGAAAAATGTTAAAACAGTAATTACAACACACTATAGTCAATTAAAGACTTATGCCTATAATAATTCTGGGGTGGAGAATGCTTCAGTAGAGTTTGATGTTGAAACTTTGCAGCCAACTTATAATCTACAGATGGGTCTACCGGGACGGAGTAATGCTTTTCAAATTGCTAATCGCTTAGGTTTAAAAGAAGAGATTATAGATCGAGCGCAAGAGTTTTTAAGTCAAGAAGATTTAGAGATAGATGATATTATAAAAGAGATTGAAGATGATAAAAAAGAGTATCAAAATAAAAAAGAACAGGCTAAAGAAGATTATCAAGAGGCAAAAAAATTAAAAGAAGAGTATCAAGAGAAATTAGTCAAATTAAAAGAGCAGAAAACCCGTGAACTAAAAGAGGCTTATCGTGAAGCAGATAAAATAATTAAACGTGCT
>JAWOFC010000117.1:0-6117 GCA_046482455.1 Halanaerobacter sp.
TTTCAGTTTTTTAACTATAATATTCATAAAATTAATTTTCTTTTTCTTTAGGCGGTTCGGGCGGCTTTAAATTGGTTGGTTTAATTGTTAAAAAAGATAATTAAACTTGAAAAATTGTTGAAAATATAATATTATAATATCGTAATATGTTAATATAGTTATTCTAATTATTGGAACATGATGGTCAATTTATATAAATCAAGGGGGAGTTATAATGAAAAAGTATGATCTAATTGTAATTGGCTTAGGCCCTGCTGGAATGGCAGTCACTGCTATGGCATCTAATATGGACTTAGATGTTTTAGCAATTGAAAAGCATAAAGTCGGGGGCGAATGCTTAAATTACGGCTGTATTCCTAGTAAAGCCTTATTAAAAGCCGGCGAAATGAATCAAGTAACAAAAAATTTAGAAAAGTATGGTATTGACCTGCAAGAATCAACTGAGGTCAATAATCCTCTAGGAATAGTACAAGACAAGATAAATAAGATTAATAGTGGCAAGACTGACACAGCTTTTGAATGGGCAGATTTAGTATTAGATGAAGGGGCAGCTGAATTTGTTGATAAAAATACTGTTGCAGTAGGAGGAGAAAAATATACCAGTGATAATATCTTTATTGCTACTGGTACAGAACCTTTTGTACCTCCAATTCCAGGTATTGATGAAGTTCCACAGCTTAGTAATCTAAACTTATTTCAACAAGATGAAGTACCTGATAAACTAATGATTATTGGTGGAGGAGCAATCGGGGCAGAGATGGCTCAGGCATTCTCTCGCTTAGGCTCTGAAGTTACAGTAGTACAGATTGATGATCATCTAATTCCAGCTGGTGATGAGGAAGCTGCTAGAGTATTAGAGGATAAATTTGAAGAAGAAGGTATTGCAGTCTATAATAATACTGGTATAGATAAGGTAGAAGAAAAAGACGGTAAGATCCATACTCATACTGAGGAAGGAACCTTTATTTCTGATAAGATCTTAGTAGCCACAGGACGAAAACCAGTCTTAGAGCCTCTAAAGTTAGATAAGGCAGGCGTAAAGTATAGCAAAAAAGGAATTGACACAGATCAAGAGATGGAAACAAATGTGAAAGGAATTTATGCAGTCGGTGACTGTAATGGCAGATCATTATTCTCTCATGCAGCCATGCACCAAGGTATGATTGCTCTAATGAACGCTATTAATCCTTTACCATTTAAGAGATTTAAGATTGATGACTTTGTAGTTCCTTGGTCTGTCTTTACTAAACCAGAAGTAGCTCAAGCAGGTTTAACCGAAAAGCAAGCTCAAGAAAAAGGTATTGATTATCAAATAGTTAAAGAGAATTATGCAGACTATGGTCGCACACTTGCTGATGGTAAAAGGACAGGTTTTGTTAAAGTAATTACTAATAGCAAAGGAAAGATCTATGGTGCTACTATTGTAGGAGAATCAGCCAGTGAACTAATCCATGAGTGGGTACTTGCTATCCAACATGATATTAAGATGTTTGATTTAATGATGACTCAACACTCATTCCCTACTATTTCTCTCTTGAATAAAAGAATCGCTGAACAGTGGATGATGGATAAAACAGATTCTGACTTTATCAAAAATATGGCACAGAAATTTATTTAAGATAGAGAAAGCATGCCTCCCGGCATGCTTTTTTTTGTTTATCTTTTAACTTTTATCTTTTAACTTTTAGCTTTTATCTTTTTACTCATTACTGCTTTTTACTGCTTTTTACTCATTACTGCTTTTGACTTTTCCTCCGAGTTTTCTAAAGTACAGAAAACTCTTCGTGTAGCCCATTTCTCTCTACTTTAAACCAATCAACTGCGCAATCTAAATGCATCTTTTTTTGCTTATTGCCTACTTTCTACTCATTACTTCTTTTTACTTATTACTGTTCACTCATTACTGCTTTTGACTTTTAGCTTTTGACTCTTCCTCACGCCTCACAGCTCACGACTCATAGCTCATAGTTCACAGCTAATTTTGCCCCTCCGAGTTTTCTAAAGTACAGAAAACTCTTCGTGTAACCCTATGCTCTCTACTTATAGCATATTAAGTGCGTAATCTATATGATGTGCTTTTCGCCTATTGCCTACTTTCTATTGATGATCCGAATAGCATTTAAGACTGCTAAGACTGCAACTCCAACATCAGCAAATACTGCCTCCCACATAGTCGCCATTCCAAAGGCTCCTAATAATAGGACTAATCCTTTAACTCCTAAAGCCAAAGCTATATTCTGCCAGACAACCTTACGCGTAAAATTAGCTACTTTAACAGCTTCAGTCAAATTAGATGGTTTATCTTTCATCAAAACAATATCTGCTGCCTCAATAGCTGCATCAGAGCCTAAACCGCCCATTGCCACTCCAATATCTGACCTAGCCAAGACTGGGGCATCATTAATTCCATCTCCTACAAAGGCTGACTTTCCTTCATCACTCTCTAATATTTCTTCCATTTGCGCCACTTTTTCATCAGGCAGTAGTTCAGCATAATAGTTATCTATTTCTAACTTTTGGGCTACTCTAGCAGCAACCTGTTCATTATCTCCAGTCAGCATAACTAAATTATTAACTCCTAACTCTTTTAAGTTCTGCAGAGCTGATTTACTATCTTCTTTTATCTTATCATCAATTAGAATATAACCAGCATACTCACCATCTACAGCAACATAGATTATTGTTCCTACCTCTTTAGCCTCTTGATAAGCTATGCCCTCTTGCTCCATTAATTTATGATTACCAGCTAAGATCTCTTCTTCTTCACTATAGGCTTTAAGACCTTTACCCGCTACTTCTTGATAATTTGCAATCTCTTCTTGTTCGATCTTTGGCCCATGATATGCCTCTAAAATTGATTGCGCAATCGGATGATTAGAATTATACTCTACTTTAGCTGCTGTTTTTAATAGTTCTTCTTTCTCCCACTCTCCTGCTGGAACAATTTTTTGAACATCAAAAACTCCTTCCGTCAAAGTTCCTGTCTTATCAAATACTACTGTATCTAGTTCATTAAGAGCTTCCAAATAGTTTCCACCCTTAATTAAAACACCTTTTTTAGATGCTGAGCCAATTCCACCAAAGAATCCTAAAGGAATAGAAACTACCAATGCACAAGGACAGGAGACAACTAAAAATATCAGAGCGCGATAAATCCAATCACTAAACAGAGCACCAGGAATAAATAGAGGTGGAATTAAAGCCAAAGCTACAGCTCCAAAAACTACTGCGGGAGTATAATAACGAGAAAATTTAGTAATAAAGTTTTCTGTTGGTGCTTTTTCGCTAGCAGCATTCTCTACTAAATCTAAAATACGACTCACAGTTGAATCCTGAAACTCCTTCTCCACCTTTACAGTTAATAATCCATCTTGATTAATTGATCCACTTAACAGTTCTTCCCCTACTTCTACCTTCTGTGGTACAGATTCTCCAGTTAATGCTGCAGTATCAATCATAGCTTCACCTTCAATTACTTCTCCATCCACTGGGACTTTTTCACCTGCTTTAACTACAATAATATCTCCTACCTCTAATTGATTAGGATCAACTTTTTCTAATTCTCCATCTACTTTTAAATTAGCCACATCAGCTCTAATATCCATTAAGTCTTGAATCGAATTACGAGAACGGTTCACTGCTAAATCCTGGAACAACTCTCCTACTTCATAAAATAGCATCACTGCTACTCCTTCTGGAAACTCTCCAATAGAAAAAGCACCAATAGTAGCAATCGTCATCAAGAAATTCTCATCAAATAACTGTCCATTAGATATATCTTTAACAGCCTTAATTAATACTTGATGGCCAACAATCAGATATGCTACTCCATAAAGCATTAATTCACCTGTCAGACTCAAATCTAAAATAAGCGCTAGAGCAAAAAATAATGCTCCACTCAATAATCTCCCGCTCTCTTTTTTCATAGTTTCATTAAAAGCACTACTATCTTGGTGCAAATCTCTTTCTGTTTCTTCTTTGACAACTACATCAGGCTCTAAAGTATTAACAATCTCTTTAATCTCAGCAACTACTGAATCACTCAAACTACTTCCTACTGCTTCGACTGTCAACTTTTTAGAACTAAAATTCAAATTAGCCTGCTTTACATCATCTAATTGCTTAACATTATCCTCGATTTTAGCTGCACAACTAGCACATGTTAGACCTTCTAACTTCAGTTCTTGCCCAGTACTCTTTTCCCCTTTTCTTCTTACAATCGTACCTGGTTCAATATCATCTGCAATTTGGGCAATCTTTTGCATCAGCCTATCTAAATCTCCTTTTGCTTTTAATTCTAAACGCTTTAAACTAAAGTTCATCTTAGCCGATTTAACCTCTGGTAATTTTTTTACTTTTGCTTCAATCTTATTGGCACAATTAGCACAATCCAATTCTTCAAAAATTAGTGTTTCTTCTTCTAAATTACTTACTGGCATTCGTTATCCCTCCTGCTAATATATGAATGCTTGCTCATATATCACTTAAAAAATATATGAGTGCTTGTTCATACATATTATATTCAAAAAAGTTAATACTGTCAACATTTATTCTCTATCTTCTAAAACATGGGCCAAACCTTGGCTAAATAACTGAAATATATGATAATCATCTAAAGAATAATAGACTGTACGCCCTTCCTTTCTATGTTTCACTAATTTTGCTTCTCTTAATTTACGCAGCTGATGAGAAATAGCCGATTGACTCATCTCCAACAGCTCAGAAATATCACAGACACATAATTCTTTATTAGCTAAAGCATTAATAATCTTAATCCGAGTTGGGTCACTTAACACCTTGAAAGTATCTGCTAACTTTTCAGTTGCATCTTCGGTAAGTTCCTCTGATTTCACTTCTTCAATTCTTTTTAGATTTGGACAGTACTCTTCACAGACTAATAAGTCTTCATCTTCCATCTTTCTCACCTCAGTTTAAGTAATCTATTAAAATCAAAAGAAGAAAGCGAATTTAACTCACTTTCTTCCTTCATTATAACTTATTTTAAAGAATTATCAAAATTATTAGTACTTAGTCTTTAGATATAGTGATTTTTCCACCAAAAAATCTTGGATTATTGTTATATTCTTTAATAAAAAATTAGCTAAAGCAGACTTCAACTCTAAATCGATCTCTTCATCTAGCTCCCTACATAAAAGTTCTACTACTTTCTCTATCTCTACATTTCTTTTTGCAGCAAAATTTCTTTGATAATTAAAGACTAAATCTTCTACCATCTCTTCTAACTCTGCAACTTGAATTTCATAATCCTCTAACCTTTGCTTAGAGATTACAATAGCAAAGTTGTTATAAATTTCCTCTAAAAGTTTTGCGTCCATTCTAATATCATTAATTCTAGTAACTAATTTATAGCTAAATAAATAACTATATACCAAAACTAAATTTAGTTTTTCCTCTAACTCCTGTGCAGAATCATTTCTTAGTAAACTCATTATTTCTTCTTCAGAATTTAACTCTAAGAGCAAACTGACTAATTCTTCTCC
This sequence comes from Halanaerobacter sp., assembly GCA_046482455.1. Classification (GTDB taxonomy): domain Bacteria; phylum Bacillota; class Halanaerobiia; order Halobacteroidales; family Halobacteroidaceae; genus Halanaerobacter. The sequence goes on from JAWOFC010000117.1 coordinate 5,502, forward strand.
TAAATCAGCAGACCTCTCCTTATTGTTAAACACTCCCTTTAAAATCTTCAACATCATTTTAGATGCCCCTTTTCAAAAATAGATTATTCTAGTCTTACCTCAGCATTTGCTTCTTGATCCTTCTTAGCCAGCCCAAGTCATAACTCTTATTTACTTTATTGTAAAATATTTACATATAAATTATAGCACTCTCATCTACTATTGTCAAGTTGAGATATTTTCTTTTTCAAAAAATAAAAAAGCTAGCGGAATTAACCACTAGCCATTATTTGTTACCACTTTATGTCTAATATTCGTTTTTTTTATAATTGGTGCCGAGAGTGGGACACTACCCCACTTGCATTCTTTGCTTTTTTGTAAATAGCTATAAACCATTGTTACTACTGGAATAAGTTGGGTTTTGATTTTTAGTATTAATTTGCCTAAAATCAAAACCACCACCATTTCGTCGCCCTAATTATCAAATCAATAAATTAGGTAATAGAAATCTATTTTTTCAAATAATCATTTTCTTCTAGCACACTGTGTAATCTTGAAATCTGTTCCTCGATATTCTCGTTAAACACCTCTGATAGATAATAGGTCATTAAACTCATCATCATCTAGAGCACGTGCA
>JAWOFC010000224.1:0-18486 GCA_046482455.1 Halanaerobacter sp.
CTCTAAAGGTTAAGTATCCACAAGGTGGAGAAAAACAGTTGATTCAAGCAGTATTAGACAAAGAAGTTCCATCGGGAGGATTACCCTTAGATATTGGGATAGTAGTTAATAATATTGGGACTGCTCTTGCAATTACAGAAGCAATTAAAGATGGTAAAACTTTATATGAAAGAGCTGTGACAGTTACAGGAGCAGTCAACAATCCACGCAATTTAATTGCTAAAGTTGGTACCACTGTTGAAGAACTTATTGAACAGAGCGGTGGCTTTAAGGGTGAAGTAGAAAAAGTTGTTATGGGAGGACCAATGACTGGTCAGGCTCAGAATAGACTTGATAACCCAATTACTAAAGGGACATCAGGTATTTTGGCATTAGATAAAGAATCAGCAGGAGATTATTCTGAAGCAGGACCGTGTATTAGATGTGCTAAGTGTGTTGATTTTTGTCCGGTAAATTTAGTTCCTACGCGACTAGTTAATTTAGTAAAAGAAGATATGATGGAAGAAGCAGATGAAGATGGTTTGATGGACTGTATAGAATGTGGATCATGTTCTTATGTTTGTCCGTCCAATATTGAGCTAGTGCAAAGAATTCAATTAGGCAAAGGAAAATTAAGAGCTAAAAAGAGAGAATAGTAGACAGGAATAGGAGGTAAGATGATGGAAGAGACATCAAATTTAACTGTTTCCCCTGCACCGCATATGAGAGGTTCAGAATCAATTTCTGAAATTATGTACAGTGTAATTCTTGCTTTATTACCAGCAACATTATTTGGGGCTTATTATTTTGGCTATCAAGCTTTATTGTTAATAGCTACCTGTGTTATATCAGCTGTTTTAACTGAAGCAGTCTGGGAAAAAATTAGAGGAACTAGTGGTTCCACATTAGATGGAAGTGCGATATTAACAGGTCTATTTGTGGCTTTAATATCACCAGGGGGCTTACCACTTTGGATGGGAGCTTTAGGTAGTATAGTAGCTATTTCTATAGGTAAGCAGATTTTTGGTGGTTTAGGCTTTAACTTTTTTAATCCTGCTTTAGTAGGAAGAGCCTTTTTAATGGCTTCTTTTCCTAAAGCAATGACTACTTGGGATTGGCAGGCTGCAGCTTTTGATTGGAAGGTTTTTGAATTAACTTCTGGGGCGACTCCTTTATCCTCACAAGCAGAGATAGGATTTAATACTTCTGGTGTTAACTATCTTGATCTATTTCTAGGGAGAATTGGTGGTTGTGTCGGTGAAACTTCAGTAGCTGCCTTGGTACTTGGATTTTTATATTTAGTCTATAAAGGCTATGCTGACTGGAGAATTCCTACTGCTTATTTAGGTAGTGTAGCTTTGTTAACTAGTGTTTTAGGTACTAGAGGTCCAATTTTTCATTTGTTAGCAGGTGGAGTAGTAATTGGAGCTTTGTTTATGGCTACTGATATGGTAACTACTCCAGTAACTAAAATTGGACGTTGGATTTTTGGTCTAGGCTGTGGTTTATTAACTGTTTTAATTAGAATTTATGGCGGTTACCCTGAGGGAACATCTTATGCTATTTTATTAATGAATATGTTTGTACCGCTAATTGATCAGTATACTCTACCTCGGGTTTATGGTGAGGTGAAAGCTAATGGCTAATAAATTTAAACCTAAATTAGTTATTGTTTTAACAATTATTATGATTGCTTCTGCAACTGTATTAACTTATATTGAGCAGATAACAACGCCTGAGATAGAGGCACATGCCCAACAGAAGAAAGAGGACGCTATTTTGACTGTTTTACCAGGAGCAGATGAATATGAAGAAGTAACTGAAGGTGACTTAACTCTTTATAAAGGTCTTGATTCTTCTGGGAGTATAGTTGGTTATGCTTTAGAAAGTTCTGGTCAAGGATTTCAAAGTGTGCTTGAGATAATGGTGGGATTAGATCCGGAAAAGCAAGAAGTATTGGAAGTTAAAATATTAAATCAGGCTGAAACACCGGGTTTAGGAGCGAGAATTGTAGAAGAAGAGTTCAAAGCTCAATTTAGCGGAAAATCATTTAGTGACTCTTTCCAAGCTAAAGAAGATATTGATGCCATTTCAGGTGCTACTATCTCTTCACAAGCTATGGCAGAAGTTATTGAAAAGGGAATTGAGAAATTACAAGAGGCAGGTATTAATTAAGTAAAACGGCTAATAAATTTATAGTTAACTTAAGAGTCGGAGGTGAATGACTTTGTTGAAGTTGTGGAAAGATTTTGTGAAAGGTATTTGGGATGAAAACCCAGTTTGGGTTATGTTGCTGGGGATGTGTCCTACTTTAGCAGTTACTAATACGGCTACAAATGGATTTGCTATGGGCTTAGCAACTACTTTTGTACTTTTAGGTGGAGGAATTGTAAACTCATCTTTAAAGGATATAATTCCAAGCGAGGTAAGAATACCAAGCTTTATTGTAGTAATTGCAACTTTTGTAACAATAGTTGATTATACTGCTAAGGCTTATTTACCAGCTATTGCTGAATCTTTAAGTTTGTTTATTCCATTAATTGTGGTTAACTGCTTAATTTTAGGACGTTCTGAATCTTTTGCTTCTAAGAATCCAGTTCACCGCGCGGTGGCTGATGCTTTAGGTATGGGAGCTGGTTTTACTTTAGCTTTAACTTCTTTGGGAATGGTAAGAGAGGTTTTAGGATTTGGAACTGTATTTGGTGCGAGTATTCCTGGTTTAACTAGTTGGTTCCAGCCGTGGGGTATTATGGTTTTACCTGCTGGTGCATTTTTAAGCTTAGGAGTAGTATTAGGAGTCTTAAATTCAATTAGAAATAGGATCTAAAAACAGTGATGGGTGAAAAAGAAAAACAGTGATGAGTGATGAGTGAAGAGTAATCAGTAAAGAGAATAAGTTAAAAGATAAAACAGTAAACAGTGATGAGTAAAGAGAAATTAGTAATTAGTAATTAGTAAAGAGAATAAGTCAAAAGATAAAAACAGTAAAAAAAGAAGTAGTGGTGAGTGATTAGAATATAAAAATAATAGAGATAGTAATAATGAAAAGACTCTGAGCTCTTCATTATTAACTGTCAATTATTATTGAAGGAGGTTGAGAACTGGTGGATTTAGGTGGCTTATTATTGATTTTTATGACTGCCTCAATAACGAATAACTTTATTTTATCCCAGTTTTTAGGGATCTGTCCTTTTTTAGGTGTTTCTAAAGAGGTACCTACAGCTTTTAGTATGGGGTTAGCGACTACTTTTGTAATGACTACCTCAGCTATCTGTGTCTGGTTTGTAAATTCATTTGTTTTAGTTCCATTTGGCTTAGAGTATTTAAAGTATGTAGCTTTTATTTTAGTGATTTCTTCTTTTGTACAGTTAACAGAGATGATTGTTAGGAAAGTTAGTCCTCCGATTTATAAGGCATTAGGAATATTTTTGCCATTAATCACTACAAACTGTGCAATTTTAGGTCTTGCTTTAAAGATACCGATTAATGGTTATAACTTTATTCAGAGTACTATTTATGGTTTAGGGGCTGGAGTTGGTTTTACTCTAGCAATTGTAATTATGGCTAGTATGCGGGAAAGATTAGCCTTTGCTGATGTGCCTAAGCCTTTAAAAGGTGCTCCGATTACATTATTGATTGCCGGTTTAATGTCTATGGCTTTTATGGGCTTCTCGGGCATGTAGGTAATAAGCATAAGGATATGTATTTAGATTGCACTCTTAATTAGCTCAAAGTAGAGAGCCTTGGGCTACACGGAGGGTCTCGTACTTTGAGACCCGGAGGGCTAAAGAAAGACTAACGTATAGTGACTTATATCATTTGCAGTGATGCTCTTGTTTTTCAGAAATAACATAAGAGACTAATCGAAATAGAACTGTTGATTTAAATTGAGAAAGCCTGTTTAATATATCAAACAAATAATTATGGCTGAGTTAAGTTGAGTTTTGTTAGAGAGGGAGGTAAAGCGGATGGATTGGTCAAACTTTATTAAAGCAATCCCTAGTATGGGAGTACTTGGAGCTATTTTTGCTGGGGGATTAGCCTATGCTTCAGTAAAATTTGCTGTGCAAGAAGATCCGAAAAAAGAAGCAATTGATGAAGCACTGCCGGGGATTGATTGTGGTGCCTGTGGTTATCCTGGCTGTGGTAGTTATGCAGATGCAATTGTTAATGAAGGAGTAGAAATTAACCTCTGCCAACCTGGAGGTCAAGAGGTTGAAGAGGCAATAGCAGAAATTATGGGCTTAGAAGCTGGTGGGGCTAATGTTGAGCAAGTTGCACAATTGATGTGTCAAGGTGATAGGGAAGTAACAGTTTATCAAGCTGACTACCAAGGAATTGCTAGTTGTAGTGCTATTAATATGGAAGAGAGTATCAAATCTTGTCCTTACGGCTGCTTAGGTTTTGGAGACTGTATTGATGTATGTCCTTTTGATGCTATTTATATGAATGATAAAGGTTTACCAGAGATTGATTTAGAAGCATGTACTGCTTGTGGTAAATGTATAGAAGAATGTCCACGAGATATTATTGAGATTGTAGATAGTAGGCAAGAAGTAACGGCTAAATGTAGATCAGTCTTAGACGGCAGTAAAGTAAGTCAAGTCTGTGAAATTGGCTGTATTGCTTGTACGCTATGTGAACAAAACTGTCCAGTAGATGCAATTACCATGGAGGATAATTTACCAGTAATAGATGATGAAGCATGTATTGACTGCGGCAAATGCATAGAGGTATGTCCGACGGGTACAATGGTAGAATTACCATTGGAATCTCCTGCAGAAGATACAGAAGAAACTACTGAAAGTGCCGGTGATGAGATAGTCATTACTGCGGTTTGTGTAGAATGTGGTGTCTGTGCAGATGCTTGCCCAGTTGATGCTATTTCAGAAGGTGAAGATCAGTATCAAATTGACCAAGATGTATGTGTAGAGTGTGAAAAATGTATTGAACAGTGTCCAGTAGATGCAATTGAATATCAATAGAAGCCAAAAGAGGTCAGCTGAAGAGCTGACCTCTTTTTATCGTGGGCATAATTAATTCTTTGCAAATAAATTTTTTATATTTAATCGAGAAAAAATCTTTACGTCAGATGTGGTTTTGTAATACAATTATAATGGTAGTAACCCTTTTATAGTGTGAGTAATAATAATTTATTAGTATTGAGGAAGACTAGTATTTGTAGTGGAGGTTAATATATAATGGTGGATTTAAGAAGAAATAAAGAGATTATATTAATTATAATCTTTACGTTAACCTTAATTGGATGTAGTAAAGATCAAGCTAGTAATGTTAAACTAAAAACTGGTCATAAGTTAGGGACAGTAATTAAAATTAAAATCTATCATCCTCAAGCTGAGAAGCTAGCTCAGGATTCTTTTACACTAATTGATGAAATTGAGAATAGGATGAGTTCTCATACAGATAATAGTGAAATAAATGAGATCAATCGTTTTGCAGGACAGAAAGCAGTTGAGGTGAGTTCTGAGACTTATTATGTGATTAAAGAGGCTTTAGATTATGCTCAATTAAGTGCTGGGGCTTTTGATCCTACTATTGGCCCCTTAGTTCAGTTGTGGGGGATTGGAACTAAGGAAGAGCAAGTGCCGAAAAAAGAAAAAATTACTGAAAAGTTGGCATTAGTTGACTATGGAAATGTTAAGTTAATGAAGGAAAATAAGGTTTTGTTATCTAAAGCAGAAATGAGATTAGATGTAGGAGGAATTGCTAAAGGATATGCTGCTGATAGAGTAATAGCTTATTTAAAAGAGAAAGGTGTTAAGAGTGCCTATATTGATATTGGGGGCAATGTTTCAGTTTTGGGTACTAAAGAAAATAATGATCAATGGACAGTAGGAATTCAAGATCCTAAAAAAGAGAGAGGTAAAATATTGGCTGCTCTTGAAGCTGAGAATAAAACTATTGTTAGCTCTGGTAATTATGAACGTTATTTTACCGAACAGGGGACTAGGTATCATCATTTATTAAATCCTAAAACAGGTTATCCAGCTCGTAAAGGAGTGATTGGGACGACAATTGTAGCTAAAAATTCTCTTAAAGCAGATGCTTTATCGACTGCAGTCTATGTTTTGGGCTTAGAAAAAGGTCTTTCTTTAGTTAAAGACTTAGAAGATGTGGAGGCAGTAGTTGTTACAGAAGATAATAAGATTCATATAACTTCTGGTCTAGAGGATAAGATTCAAATCTCAAATAGATCCGATTATCAGATTATTAGGGAAGAGTAGTTGGTTAGCAATTTTAAAGTAGGTGAGTAAAATGTCGTGGAATAGATTTAAATCTATTGGAAGTGAGTTAGATAAATTTGAAGATTATCTATATGAAGTCTTAGAGAGTAAACAATTACTTGTTAAAAATGCTGTTTCCAATTTAGTTCAGTCGGGTGGGAAGAGAGTTAGACCTGCTTTGATTATCACAATAGCCCATTTAGGTGATTATAAAGAAGAGCAAGTTTGGAATTTTGCTGCTGTAATAGAAATATTACATATGGCGGCTTTAATTCATGATGATATTATAGATGACTCCAACTTACGGCGCGGTAGTCAAACAGTACAGTCAGAATATGGGAAGGATACAGCAGTCTTTACTGGTGATTATTTATTTAGTTTAGCATTTAATCTTCTCTCAGACCAGGCTAATAAAGAGCAGCTAAAAAGAGTTACAGAGGTAATTAACAAGATTTGCGAGGGAGAAATTCAGCAACATCAAAATCGCTATGACTACTCTATATCCTATAAAGACTACTTCTATCGGATTAAATGCAAGACGGCCTTATTATTTGAAACTAGCTGTATTTTAGGGGGCGAAACTGCCGGTTTTAAAGTCGAAAAGGTAAAAAGATTGGCTCAATATGGACTTTATTTAGGAATGGCCTTCCAATTAACTGATGATCTATTAGATTTTAAAGAAGATACTGCACAATTAGGTAAACCTGCGACCAATGATCTAATTAATGGAATCTATACATTGCCTTTATTATATATTGTTAAAGAAAAAGATGATGCTGGATACTTAAAGAATCTTTTAGAGAAAACAGAAGTTAATAGAGATGAAATTAAAGAGATTGTAATTAAGAATGGTGGCTTAGATTATACATTAAATATAGCTAAAAGATATATGACAAAAGCAAGAAGGAGATTAGATGGTCTAGCCCCCAGTAGTTATAAAGATATACTACTGAATTTAACAGAAAAAATAGTAAATAGAAATTTTTGAGATGCCTTAATAAAAAAATATTATTTTTTTGTTTATACTACGATAAATTCTGGTATAATAGTGAAAGAGGGTTGCTATGATTAGAGTAAGAAGGAATATAATTTTAGGATTATTTGTGGCTATTGCAATTGTTCTACATATAATAGAGTCATCTTTGCCAACGACTCTATTATTTCCCGGGGCTAAGTTAGGATTATCTAATATTATTACTCTTTTTGTACTACTGAATTATGATTCTTTTGCTGCTCTTAAAGTAGTTATATTAAGAATCCTATTATCCTCTTTATTAATTGGGACTTTCTTCACTATTAATTTTTGGCTTAGTTTAACTGGAGGTTTAGTTAGTTTATTGGTTATGGGGTATGTATACCATAGTTATTATCATAAATTTAGTTTGATTGGAATCAGTGTATTAGGGGCTGCCAGTCATAATTTGGCCCAAGTGGGAACGGCCTTTATATTGATTAAAAATTGGAGAATTATTTTTTATGCACCCTATTTATTATTACTATCATTACCTACGGGTATCTTTGTAGCTTTACTAGTAATTCAACTACAGAAACATCTACAATGATTTAAATCCTAGGGAGGACTTTGTAAATGACTAACGAATTATGTATTAGGAAGGTGAAGAGCTTAACAGAAGATAGGATAAGATATAAATGGAGATAGTTTTAGCCTCTGCTTCCCCACGAAGAGAGATGCTTTTAGAGCAGTTAGGATTAGATTTTAAGATAGAGCCTAGTGAGATTGATGAAACAAAAGTTAGATTAGATAGTCCATCAAAATTAGTACAGAGACTATCATATTTAAAGGCTAATGAAGTCCAGAGTGAAGATTATCAACTTATAATTGCTGCCGATACAGTAGTCAGCAGTCAAAATCTTATCTTAGAAAAACCAAGGGATGAAGAAGAGGCTAAAAGAATGCTAAAAAAATTAAGCGGCACAACCCATCAAGTGCTGACGGGAATTACAGTTATGAAGGGTGAAAAAGTAAGGACGGATTATGAAGAGACTAATGTTACCTTTAAAGAGCTAACAAGTAATGAAATAGATGATTATATTGCTACTGGTGAGGCTTTAGATAAAGCAGGAGCTTATGGGATTCAAGCTAAAGGAGCAGTCTTTGTTAAAAAGATTGAAGGCTGTTTTTATAATGTAGTAGGTTTATCACTCTATAAATTGGTAGAGATGGTAAAAGAAATGGGATTGGAGATTAGATAAATGGCTGATTATATCACAATTAAAGATCTGCCTAAAGAGCAGAGACCGCGAGAAAAATTATTGAAGTATGGAGTTGAAAGCCTATCGACTACTGAGCTATTGGCCCTTGTTTTAAGAACTGGTTATCAGACTAGTACAGCTTTAGATTTAGCTCAACAACTTTTAGCGGTAGGGGAAGGGTTGAACTCTTTAATAGATTATAGTATTGAAGAATTGAAGAAAATAAAAGGAATTGGTCTAGCTAAAGCTACTCAGTTAAAGGCTGTTGGACAACTAAGCCGAGAATTAGCTAGGGAAAAGATTGATTTAGAGCAGATTAACTCTCCAAGTGATGTAGCTCAGATTCTAATCCCGCGTTTGGGAAATTTACAGCAAGAAAAATTTGAAGTAGTTCTGTTAAATACTAAACATAAAATTATTGGAATTAAAGAGATCTCGCGCGGTAGTTTGAATAGTTCAGTTGTTCATCCTCGTGAAGTTTTTCGAATAGCCATTAAACGAAGTAGTGCAGCTATTATTGTAGCTCATAATCATCCGAGTGGTGATACTACTCCTAGTCAACAGGATATAGAACTGACTAAACGATTAGCAAAAACAGGTGATATAGTGGGGATTGATTTGTTAGACCACTTAGTTATTGCCCATCAAGATTATAGCAGTTTAAAAGAAGATGACTTATTTTAAACTTTCTTTTAGAAAGGAGAATATAATTATGGTAATGGATTTTTTAACCGCCCCTTTTTCTAGGGATATGGGTATAGATTTAGGAACAGCAAATACTTTAGTCTATATTAAAGGTAAAGGAGTTTTGATTAGAGAACCGTCTGTAGTAGCTATTAAAAATAATCATGGTAATACTGAAGAAGTACTTTCAGTAGGTGATGAAGCTAAAAAGATGATTGGGCGAACTCCTGGTAATATAGTAGCTATTCGTCCTATGAAAGATGGAGTTATAGCAGATTTTGAGGTAACAGAGAAGATGTTAAGATATTTTATAGCTAAGGCTCATAAAAGAAAAAGACTAGTCAGGCCGAGAATTATTGTCTGCATTCCATCTGGAGTAACAGAAGTAGAGAAAAGAGCAGTCAGAGAAGCTGCTGAAAGTGCGGGGGCTAGAGAAGCATATTTGATTGAAGAGCCTATGGCTGCAGCAATTGGAGCAGGATTGCCTGTTCATGAAGCAACAGGAAATATGGTAGTTGATATAGGAGGGGGAACTACTGAAGTAGCAGTTATTTCGCTAGGAGGAATAGTAACTAAAGATTCTATTAGAATTGGTGGTGACGAATTAGATGAATCAATTATTCACCATATTAAGAATAAATATAATCTAATGATTGGTGATCGTACTGCTGAAGAGATTAAGATGAAGATTGGTTCTGCTACTTTTAATGCTAACTCTGATATTTCTCCTGATGAGAATATGGAGATTCGGGGACGAGATTTAGTTAATGGTCTGCCTAAGACTGTTGAGGTGACCGCTAAAGAAGTACAAGGTGCTTTAAAAGAACCAGTTAGTGATATTGTAAGATCGGTTAAAGATACCTTAGAAGAGACTCCGCCTGAATTATCTTCTGATATTATGGATCGAGGAATTGTAATGGCTGGTGGAGGTTCATTATTATCTGGTTTGGATAAATTATTAGCTGCAGAGACGGGAATGCCTGTTTATTTAGCTGATGATCCATTAGATTCTGTAGTCTATGGGACAGGAAAAGTATTAGAAGAATTAAATAACTTAAAAAATGTATTAATTAGTCCGAAAAAATTATCATGATTCATAAATAGGTGGTTTATGTGCTGGATTTTTTGAGAAAAAATCACAAAATAGTTTTATCAATTCTACTGTTGATCTCTTTGATTAGAATTGTCAATTTAATTGGGGTTGATAAAGATTATAATTTTTTAGAACAAGTAGTCATTGACTATTTGTTTCGACCTTTCTTTATTACTATTGATGGAGTGAAAGATTTTATTGGTCGCAATATAGAGGTGATTGCTGATTATCAAGAAACAAAAGAAAATAATAAGAGATTAAAGAAGAAAGTTAAGGAATTAAACTATCGCTTAAATAAGTTAAAAAAGATTAAGAATGAGAACCAACGGCTGAGAAGGCTATTAAATTTTAAGGAGAGAGTTCCTTATCAGATGATAGGTGCAAGTGTAATAAGTCATAGTGCTGATAATTGGTCCCAAGTAGTAACTATTAATCGTGGTCAGCAGTCTGGTATTGAAGCTAAGATGGCAGTTATAGCTGAAAGAGGTTATTTAATTGGTGTTGTTAAGCGTGTTACCCGGCATACAGCCCAAGTTTTATTATTAACTGATCAAGAGTTTGTTACAGGAGGGTTAGTTAGTCGTACTTCTTCACGCGATTTAGGGGTGATTAGAGGAAGAAGGGATAGTAATAAGTTGTTAATGAATAATTTATCATGGGATGCAGATATTAATGCTAAAGATACAATTGTTACTTCTGGTTTATCAGGTAATTTACCAAAAGGTCTTCCAATTGGAGAAGTTATATCAGTCAGTCCTGATAATTATGGTTTGACTCAAGAAGCAGAGATAGATCCTTTTTTAGCCTTAGAGAGATTAGAAGAGGTCTTGGTTATTACTGATTTTACAGCTAAGACAGATATATCATTACCTCCTTTTAATATTGATTCATTCTTAGATGAGGAGGGAGAATAATGGGCTATCTTTATTTTTATAGTATTTTGATTTTCTTAGTAGTTATTCTTCAATCTCTGCCTATCTCTTATGATTTTTTTTCAGGTGTTAATCCTGATTTTTTATTGATTATAAGTACTGCAGCAGCTGTTAATTATGGGCGGACAGCGGGAGGAGTTTTAGGTTTTGTTGCTGGATTGTTACAGGATTGGTTTTCAGGGGGCTTATTTGGAGTTCATGCCCTTAGTAAAACAATAACTGCCTATTTATGCGGTTTTTTAAAAGAAAACATCTATCAGCACCATTTTTTAACGCCGCCTTTAATTACTCTATTGGCAACTTTAGTTAATCAATTCTTTATTTTAATCTTTACTAAAATCTTAGTAGATATAATAGTTTTAAAGCAGGTAACTAGAGAAATAATTATTCCATTAGCTATTTGGAATTCTATTATATCATTATTTATTTATCCTATACTCTATAAACTAGATGGAATATTAACTAGGAGGAAGTTTTGGTGACTAAGAAGAAAGATAACAATAGAATTTATTATTTTGGCATAGCTATGTTAATTATCTTCCTTATTTTAGGAATTAAGCTTTATTATTTACAAATTTATAAGTATAATAAATTTAGAGAGCTATCGGAAGGTAATCGAACTGCTGTAATTCCAATTAGTCCACCACGAGGTTATATCTATGATCGTGAGCAAAAGGTTCTGGTCTCTAATAAATTAACCTATACTCTATCAGTAATTCCTGATAAAGTTGAAAATTTAACTAAATTGATTAATAAATTATCTCAAATTATAGATCTATCTAAAGCAGAGATTAGAGAAAAGATTGACTCTGATAAGAATAGCAGTAATGAAAATAACAGTCCAATTAAGATAAAACGAGATATTAGTCAAAGGGTTTTAATCTTATTGGAAGAAAATAAGTCTGAGTTACCAGGGATGATTATTGAAGAGACTCCGATTCGAGAATATGTTTATAATGATTTGGCTAGCCACGTTTTAGGATATGTAGGGGAAATTTCTGCTAATGAGTTAGAAAAATATTCAGAGCAAAAATATAGTAGCCGAGATATTATTGGTAAGACGGGATTAGAACTATATTATGAAGAGTATTTAAGAGGTGAAGCAGGAGCAAAGTTAATTGAGGTTAATAATTTAGGTCAGAAAGTAAAGACCTTGGCTGTAGAAGAACCTACTCAAGGTAATAGTTTGGTTTTAAATTTAGATTATGATCTGCAAGAGTTTGCTCAAAAGACCTTAAAAAAAGAGATTGAGGAATTAACTAAATTAGCTAAGAAGAATCAGAAAAAACCGCAAGAAGAACTAGATGAAGATGCAGTTATTAAGGCTCCTCAAGGTGCTTCAGTGATTATTAGTGATCCAGATGACGGCAGCATTTTAGCTATGGCAAATTATCCAAACTATGATTTAAGTCTTTTTTCAGGACCAATTTCTAATCAGAAATGGCAGCAATTGAATAGGAATCCTTCACATCCACTGCTCAATCGAGCTACTAATACAAGTGCGCCTTCCGGTTCTATCTTTAAGATAATTACAGCTGGAGCAGCACTAGAGGAGTTAGGTGTTAAAAAAGATGATATGTTTCATGATCCCGGTCATTTTGAAGTAGGTGGGGTCAAGTTCAAAAATTGGTATTCGGGAGGCCAAGGAGATATAGACTTCGTTGATGCCATAGCTTGGTCTAATAATACTGTTTTCTTTAAATTAGGCTATGAATTATACAAAAAAGACAGGACTCTGTTACAGTCTTATGCTCGTCAATTTGGATTAGAATCTAGGACAGGGATTGATTTAAATAATGAAGCTGAGGGGTTAGTTCCTGACCCTGAATGGAGAAAGAATCATTTTGATAAACGAGCTAATCAGACTTGGTATCCTGGTTATACTGTTAATTTATCTATCGGTCAAGGTAATTTAAGAGCATCACCAATTCAAATTTCTAGTTTAATAAACTCTGTTGCTAATGGTGGACAGTTATATCAGCCCTTATTAGTTGATAAAATAGTCGACTCCCAGGGGCAAGTAGTTAAAAATTTGGAATCAAAATTGTATAGTGAAATACCAGTTTCTGAGCAACATTTAGAAATAATTAAAGATGGGCTTAAAGGTGTTACAACTTATGGGACAGCAAAGAAAGAATTTTCTGAGGTGCCGTTTACAGTTGCAGGTAAGACAGGGACTGCTCAAACAGGTGGTAATCGTCCTAATCATGGTTGGTTTGCTGGTTTTGCTCCAGTTGATGAGCCTGAAATTTCTGTTGTTGTTTTTATTGAATATGGTACTTCAAGTAGTAATACTCTGCCTATAGCAAGGAATATTATGAAAAAATACTTCAATGCAGAATCTGATAAGAAGCCAGAAAAAGAATAAGATAATAGCTGACTTTGTAGGAGGAGGTAAGATGAAAAAGGAGGCAGTAGTATTTAAAGGAGATCTAGATGGAGTAATTGTGAATTTGAGTGATAAATTAGCATTTAATACTGTTAAAGAGAAGTTACAGAAGAAGTTATCTCAGGCTGGTGATTTTTTTAATGAGAGTAAGATTAACATTAAGGTTGAACTAGGAACTAGAGAGCTAACTGTAGAGCAAAAACAAGAGATAGTTGATATTTTTAGAGATAAACCGGGTTTATCAGTCTTGGAGTTTATTAATCATGATGATAGATTTTCTGGGGCGAATAGTGAAGAGAAGGAAGATACTCTGTTAACTAAACAGACTCTTCGGTCAGGACAATCGATTAGTCATGAAGGAAATATAGTGATTCAAGGGAGCGTAAATCCAGGAGCTGAAGTGATTGCAGAAGGTGATATTATAGTTATGGGCAAGTTTAAAGGTATTGCTCATGCTGGTGCTAAAGGAGATGTAGAGGCAACTATTTCAGCCTTTAGATTAGAGCCTACTCAATTGCGAATTGCTCATTATATTAGTCGGGCTCCTGATAATCAGTTATCTAGTCCTGAGCACCCAGAAATTGCTTTTATAAAAGATAGACAGATTGTTATTGATTATTTGAAAAGGTAAGGAGGAATTGTAATGGATGGGAAGTCTTATGTCATTACTTCAGGTAAAGGTGGGGTGGGTAAAACAACAACAGTTGCTAATATTGGTACTGGATTAGCAAAATTAGGTCGTAAAGTTGTATTAATTGATGCAGATATAGGATTGAGAAATTTAGATGTTGTGTTAGGATTAGAGAATAGAATTGTTTATGATATTGTGGATGTAGTAGAGGAGAATTGTCGCTTAGACCAAGCATTAATTCGAGATAAGAGATATAGTAGCCTACATTTACTGCCAGCAGCTCAAACTAGAGATAAAACTGCTGTTGAGCCAAGTCAGATGAAAGAATTAATGGATGAGTTGAAGAAAGAATTTGATTATGTGATTGTCGATTCTCCAGCTGGAATTGAACGAGGCTTTAAGAATGCTATAGCAGGGGCTGATGAGGCAGTAGTTGTAACAACACCAGAGGTATCTGCAGTAAGAGATGCTGACCGTATTATTGGTATGTTAGAAGCAGAGGGGATTGCTGATGCTGATTTAATTATTAATCGTGTCAGAATGGATATGGTTAAAAAAGGTGATATGATGGGAATTGAAGATATGGTAGAGATCTTAGCAGTTAATCAATTAGGAGTAATTCCAGAAGATGAAGAGATTGTAGTTTCTACTAATCGGGGGAAGCCAGCTATATTAATAGAGAAATCTAAAGCAGGACAGGCCTTTTGGAATGTAGCCCGTAGAATTGAAGGAGAAGAGGTTCCAGAACTCTCTTTGGAAAAGGGATTTTTAGATAAGTTTAAAGATTTTCTAGGCTGGAAGTAAAGAATAAAATTTTACCGCTTAGAACAGAGTAATAGAGGGGGGATGAAGATGTTTGAAGCAGTAAAAGAGTTATTTAAAAAAGATAAAGAAGAGAGTAAAGAAGTAGCTAAAGAAAGACTACGCTTGGTCTTAGTCCATGATAGGATGGATCGGATGGGGATTTCTCGTGATGTATTAAATGATATGAAAGAAGATCTAATTGAAGTAATTACTAAACATTTAGAGATTGATGAAGATGGCTTAGAGATCACTTTTGACCGTCAAGATAAAAATAGTGTTGCTCTAGAAGCAAATATACCGATTGAAAATGAAGAGGAAGAGAAGTGACCAGGGGAGGGAGGAAGCCTGGTCTTTTTTCTTAGGGAGGTGGTAAGTTGAATAAGTTATTAAAAAATTTAGATTATTGGATTCCAGCCTGTACTATATTATTAGTCTTATGTGGAATGTTTTTAATCTATAGTGCTACTAAGTCTAATGGTGCTTTTTTATTGACCAATTCTTTTCTAAAAAAACAGTTAATAGCTGCTTTGGTTGGTATTTTAGCAGTTATAGTTAGTCTCTTTTTTAATTATGAAGTGCTGCGCGATTATGCTGAAATAATATATATATCTAATCTATTGTTATTAGGAATTGTACTTGCAATTGGACAGACAGTTAAAGGAGGGCAGGGTTGGATTGGTTTAGGTCAATTTAATTTTCAGCCAGCTGAGATAACTAAATTAGTCGTGATAATTATGTTAGCGCATGTCTTAGCAAAAGATAAGTATAATGTTGGAAATATTTTGGGGCTGATTATGTCAGGATTATATGTTTTTATTCCGTTTTCTTTAATTTTGTTACAAAATGATTTAGGCTCCTCATTAGTTCTCTTAGCTATCTTTATTGGTATGATCTATGTGGCAGGAGCCAATGTAAAATTTTTATTTGGCAGTATTTTTGGAGTAATTGCTAGTGTTGTAACTTGGGTCAGTGCTCATCTTTATTTAGGAGTTTATATGCCTCTTAAAGAGTACCAGTTGAATCGTTTACTGGTCTTAGTTGATTCTAGCCGAGATTCTTTAGGTGCTGGTTATAATGTGCAACAGTCAAAGATTGCGATTGGTTCGGGTGGATTATTAGGTAAAGGATTATTTACTGGAAGCCAAAACCAGCTTAATTTCTTGCCTGAAAAGCATACTGATTTTATTTTTTCCATCTTAGGAGAAGAATTAGGTTTTATTGGGGCAATTATAATTTTGATTTTATACTGTATATTATTATGGAGAGCTTTAGTTGTAGCTAGAGAGGCAAAAGATAAGTTTGGTGAATATGTTGTAATTGGCATTACTTCCATGCTTGCTTTTCATATCTTTCAAAATATTGGAATGACAATTGGATTAATGCCTGTGACGGGAATTCCGCTGCCATTTTTAAGTTATGGGGGCAGTTCTTTAATTACTAATTTATTAGCTGTTGGATTAATTATAAATATTAATATTCGTAAGAAAAAGTTGATGTTTTAGAGTATTTGCTAAATAAATAGTATATCAAAACCTTGCTGCTAATATTATTTATAAAGAGCAGTAAGGGGGCTAGATTATGAAATTTAAATTTAATCTGTTGTTTTTATTTGTCTTATTCCTCTTTAGCTTAACGGGTTTATTCTTTAAAGCAACTTTAAGTTTTATAGTTGTTTTATTACATGAATTGGCTCATTCTACTGCAGCCAAAAGATTTAATGTTGAAGTAAGAGAGATTGAGCTATTACCCTTTGGAGGAGTGGCAAAATTTAGGGACTTAATTGAATTAGCTCCTGAAGTAGAATTTAAAGTTGCCTTAGCAGGGCCATTATGTAATTTCTTTTTAGCTGCTATTACTTCCTTAGTACTTAGATATGAACTTGGTAGTGGAGAGTTAGTCTGGTTTTTTCTGCGTTTGAATCTTGTCATGGGAACATTTAATCTTTTACCTGCCTTTCCTTTAGATGGGGGGCGAATTTTACGAGCTAAATTAAGTACTAAGTTAGGTTTTAAAGATGCTACTGCTAAGGTCTTGCTTTGGAGTAAGATTATGGCATTAACTTTGGCCCTATTATCCATAGTAGGGCTTTATTATGGATATATTAATATTATGCTTTTAATAATTTCTTTCTTTATTTATTTTGTAGTCTTAAAAGAAGGGCGCTTTTCACACTATGCTTTAATGCAGTACCTAGCCAAGAAGAGAGGTAAGATATTAAATAAAGGAGTAATTGATGCGAAGCAATTAGTAGCCTTAAGTAATACTACTTTAGATGAAGTTCTTAATAAGTTAGTACCGCAGTCTTTTCATACTGTTATGGTAATTGATAAAGACTGTAATATTTTAGGTTTTATTACAGAAGAGAGATTAATTAATGGTTTAATAGATGGAAACTTGAAGCAGACTGTAGAAGATTTATTGTGATGAGGGAGGAGAAATATGGAATTGGAAGCTAAATTAGAAGAAATATTACCTCAAGTTAAGAATCCAACTCGTTATATGGGACGAGAAGTAAATAGTATAGCTAAAGATCTATCGGATATAAAAGTAAAGATTGCTTTAGCCTTCCCTGATGTGTATGAAGTAGGCATGTCCCATCTAGGAATTAAGATACTATATCACTTATTGAATCAACGTGATGAAGTAGCAGCAGAAAGAGTTTATGCTCCGTGGTGGGATATGGAAGAGAAGATGCGAGGAGAAGATATACCGCTCTTTACTTTGGAGAATAAAGCTGCAGTTAATAGTTTTGATATCCTTGGTTTTACTCTACAGTATGAATTAAGTTATACTAATCTATTAAATATTTTAGATTTGGCTAATCTTCCTCTGCGCAGTAAGGAAAGAGGTAGTGATGATCCATTAGTGATTGCAGGAGGACCTTGTGCTTCTAATCCTGAGCCATTGGCACCATTTATTGATCTTTTCTTATTAGGTGAGGCTGAAGCAGCTATTGAAGAGATTGTAGATGAATATTTATTAGCTCAGGAGAAAGATAAGAACAGAGAAGAACTATTAAAGAAATTAGCTGCTATTGATGGTATTTATGTACCGCGTTTTTATAGTATTGAGTGTAATGAAGAGGGAACTGTAAATGAGATTGAGGTTGCAAAAGGAATTAAGAAAGAAGTCAAGAAACGAGTTGTAAAGAATTTAGATGACGCCTTTTATCCTGAAAAATTTATTGTACCCTATATGGATGTAGTCCATGATAGAGTTAATCTCGAGGTAGCCCGCGGCTGTACTAGCGGCTGTAGATTCTGTCAAGCAGGTATGATCTATCGCCCTGTGCGTGAGCGGAGTCATGAACGAATTAAAGAATTGGCCCAGAAGTTGATTAGTAATACTGGTTATGAAGAGATTTCTTTAACTTCATTGAGCAGTGGAGACTATACTGGGATTGCAGATTTAGCTACTGATTTAGTAGAGGAATATGAAGAGGAGAAGATTAGTGTAGCTCTGCCTTCGATGCGGGTAGACTCTTTCTCGGTTGATTTGGCTGAAGAGCTGCAAAA
>JAWOFC010000228.1:0-4376 GCA_046482455.1 Halanaerobacter sp.
TTCAATTCCTCCTGTATCAACTAATAAAAATGAACGACTCAACCATTCTGCCTCTTCATATAATCTATCTCGCGTTACACCGGAAGTATCATCTACAATTGACCTTCTTTCTCCTATAATACGATTAAATAATGTTGACTTCCCTACATTAGGTCGGCCTACAATTGCTACAACTGGTTTTTTCATTTTAATTACCCCTCCTGCTTTCCAAGCACTTTTTCAACTAAATCTTGTGCAGTAGTATCTACTCTAAACACTTTTTTATCTACCTTTTCTTCAAACTGCTGCCAACTTAAGTCATCTAAAAACAAATCATCATCATTCAGTACTATTTCAGGTACTAAGATTACATCTCCTCTATCATTATCAACTCTATCCAATTGTGCTAAAATATCTTCTGCAGTTAAGAGACCTGTAACTGTCACTTGAGAACCAAAAAAATTATTCTCTATAACTAATGGCTCTAAAGTCAAATTATCTATCTGATTCAATTCCTTAATAATTGGCTGTAAAGATTTAAAACCCAATTCTCCAGTTACAAAACTGATCTCTCTCTTATCTTCTAGACTCTGAGGTAGAGTTGATTTTAATTCTTCAAACTCATCTCTTAATAGTCTTACCATCCCTACTCCATTCTCTAATTGAGGGAAACTGTCATACTCTTCTTGACTTGGAACTCCCCCCCCTGCTAATAGATAAAATTCATCAGCTAAATAAACAAAATTACTACCAATCTCCTCTCTAAACTCTTCCTGATAATTTTCAACTACTTCTATTACCTCAACTGCCTCTTGAGAAGTAAAAGAACGTAAATCTTTTAATCCTTCCCTATATTTAGTTAAGCCTACAGGTACAATAGCTAAAGAACTCACTTGAGGAGTGAATTGGCCTAAATCTTTAATTGTTTCCTCTAAATACTGACCATCATTAATTCCAGGACAGAGCACAACCTGTGTATTAATCTCAATTCCCGCCTCTACTAATTCCTCAATCTGCTCTAAAACCCTTCCAGCATGCTTATTCTTTAACATCTTCTTTCTGACTTCCGGATTAGTACTATGCACAGAAATATTTATAGGACTTAAATGCATTCTTTTGATGCGCTTAAATTCATCTTGCGATAAATTGGTCAAAGTAGTATAACTACCTTTTAAAAAAGAGAAACGATAGTCATCATCTTTTAGGCTTAATGTTTCACGACAGTTATTGGGCATTTGATCCACAAAACAGAAAATACAATTATTATGACAAGTCTTTAATCCATCAAAAACAATCTCAGAAAATTGAACCCCAATCTCTTCATCATAACCTTTTTCTACTTCTATCACCCAATACTCCCCATTATTCTTAACCACTTCTAATTCTAAATAATTATCAGTTATTAAAAATTTATAATCAATGTAATCATTTAATACTTGTCCATCTATTTTGACTAATTTATCTCCAGCTTCTAAATCAATCTCTTGGGCAATACTATCCTCTTTAACTCCTTCAATCTCAATATAGCTAGTTATCTCTTCTTCCATCCTTCTCACCTCTAATTAATTAACATTCATTATTACATTATCTTATAATAATCATTAATAGTCAAGGGGAGAAGAGATTAAAACCATTTATGTAGAAGTTTGGGGGATCAGCTAAAATCAACTGGTGTCTCATCCTTTTTTATGTTTTTTAACTTAGCCTTAACTTCAGTTACTAACTTATTATATTCTGGATATAACTTTTGTAATGTATATGTAACTATAGGTCTCCCTAAACTAACTAATCCTAAACGGCGCGATAAAATACCACCTAATTTAGTTAAATAATTAACATAAGGATAAGCAGATACTAAAAATATATCTTTACTATTAATCTCAAATAGTTTTAAATAGTCCAGTAAAAACTCTTTTAGTAATGATTTTTTAGCTCCTAAACCTAATACATAAACAAGATTCCCAAATTCATCCTTCCCATAGAAAAAAGGTCTCCCTAATTGCTTCTGTTCAACTTTGTCGTAGAGAAATAAAGAATTAATTTCTTTTTTATTTGGAATTTGATCTCCCTTCAGTTGACCAGTATGAATAGCTGCAGCTAAAACTGAAGAATGAGTTCCACCATAACAATAATAAATAATTTTCATAGAATAGTAACTATCCCTTCTCTGATTTCTTCCACTAATTTATTAATTTTCATTATTTCTGAATTAATTCCTTTTTTTAATAAAAAACAGCCTAATCTTTCCCATTTTAAATTAATTGCAGCAGTACCTAATTTAATATATAAATTATAGATTGAATCAATATTAATTAAAATAATCTTTTCTGAAATAGAAAAAATATCATTCAATCCATTAACTAAATTAATTACTATACTATTTTGTCCATAGCAGCCTAATGCCATTATCTGAATATTATTAATACTATCACCAAGATAAGAAAGATTCTTCTTAATCTCATTTTCATCCCTTAAGAATATCTGCTCTACTTTTTCTGTTAACTCATCTTCAGCAATAGAGCCTAAATAACTATATCCAATCAATCTTGCTAACTTATTATCCCCACTACTATAAAAAATAATCTTCATCTTTACTCTCCTAATGTTTAATTAAGATATAAATCCCATTTCCTAAATCATGAACCATAGAGATTGTCAAACGAGAAATCAACCCCGCAATATACTCTAACTCCTCTCTATTTTTTGCATAAAAGACTGGCGTAGAACCACTAGCAATCTTATTTTTATTCTGCTGAGTAGTTACAATTGCTAAAATATAATTATTTATATCCACATCTATCCCCCACTTTATCAGTCAGCAGCCTTCTTTCCTACTTTAGAATCTAAAGGACGACGTTTAACCCCTTCTAAAATTGGAGTATTACTTACTGCTTGTTTAATACAGCCTTCATCCTTTTCAATTGGAATTACAATCAAACATACCCGCCCCGTATTAATATTTAATCTAGCAAGGGGCGTATAGTCCTGCACACCAAGATCTAGTTGAACTCCTAATTGAGTTGTTAAGTCATGGATAATAGCCTGCCTCTGTCCTGTATTAGCTAAAGTAGCTCGGGCATTATCATCTTTAGGGGCAATTACTATACCTAAACCAGACTCTTTCCACTTCTGTAGTGACTCATCTAAACCAACATTCATAATTACTACTTCCTCTACTGCTATATTTTTATTATTGCCACCACAAAATTCTAAATCAACTACTTTCACTTCAGCAATATCACCTACTGTCTTTTCAGACATCAGTACATGCAATAAATAAGCAACTAAACCTCCACTAGTTATTCCACCTACTAAGCTCAAAAGTGGAATTGGATTCAATAAATCACATGTATAATATCCTACAGTAGTAATAAAGGCTGTGATCATCGCTAAATAATTTCTCGCCTCAAAAACCTGTGCTATCCCTTCGATATAAGCCTGGCCGCGATTCACTAATTCAGTTTCCTCTAATTCTTGTAAAAATTCTCTTTCTGCCTCCCTAACTGCTCTAAACTGCTGAACTGCTAGAGCTAAAAATGTTACAGCTACATAACTTTCTTCTATTAAAGCAGGAATCACTAACCCTCCTAAAGCAGCTGCAACAAAACCTAATGTTAGATGAACTACATAACCATGGGGATAGCCAGGATACTGTCTATAATCAATCTTTAACATTATCAACCGGACTGATGTTCCAATTATTACCCCCGTTATTATCATCTGCCAATGCTTCATACTATCCCTCTTCTTTAATCATTAGCATCATCTCGATTAGTAATATCTTCAATCGACTCTTTTTCCTTTTCTTCTTCTCCTATACCTAAAGAATCGCTAAAGGCTCTATCAATTACTCCCCGTTTATTAGCAATATATAATAGACCGCCAATTACTGACACAGCTATGAGTATAAAAATAATAGAGGTAATAGAACTAGAATTCTCTCCTGATTTAGCTGCTGCACTATTCTTACCATACAATAAATCATTAATAGTATCAGCTAATAGATTAACACTAGCAGCAGCCATATCTTGTGATATTACATGTGTTCCTGCTTCAATTATTAATGAGCGGGGAGATAAGTCTTGATTATATTTCCCTTTGGCATAAAAAATTCCTTTTATCAGACCTGGATATTCTTTATCTGTAACTGCTTTAACTTGCTTAGCAAACTTACTATTGACATTCATCTGAGGATTTTGCCGCCCGACAACTAATCTTATTTTGGCTATTCTCTTGCCATTAACCTCAGTTACATACTCTTGAGGATTAGCTACTCCATCACGATGAATATCAAATAAAGCGTCAGGTCTCTTTTTGATTAATTTCACTGCTGTTCTGCGCGAACGTTCATATGCTCCCCCATCATGAGGATCATGTTTAGACTTATCATGAATAAC
>JAWOFC010000310.1:0-3964 GCA_046482455.1 Halanaerobacter sp.
AGGACTTTTTGGTTATCCAGTAGAACATTCACTATCACCAGCCATGCATAATGATGCTTTTCAGGAATTAGGTTTGAATCATGTCTATTTGCCTTTTTCTGTTGATCCAGATAACTTAGAAGAGGCTGTAGCAGGAGTGAGAGGCTTAAATATAGCAGGAGTAAATGTCACAATTCCACATAAGCAAGAGGTAATTCCATTCCTAGATGATCTTTCTGAGGAAGCAGAATTGATTGGAGCTGTTAATACTATTGTCAATCAGAAGGGAACTTTAACCGGTCATAATACTGATGGACGGGGATTTATTAGATCGCTTAAAGAAGAGACAGACTTTGCAGCAACAGAGGGCAAGGCATTATTGATTGGTGCGGGAGGAGCAGCAAGGGCGATTGCTTTTCAGCTTGCCTTAGCAGGAATTGAAGAGTTAGTGATTAGTGATTTAGACTCTGCCAAAGCTGAAAACTTAAGTGATGAGATAGATAAGAATCTTGATTTAGAAGTTAGAGCAGTTGAGCAAGAAGAAGTAGATGACCTAATAGCAGAACTTGATCTATTAGTTGATGCTACACCAGTGGGAATGCATCCTCATGTTGATGTTGATCCAGTGGTCAGTGCAGAAGTAATGCATGATGAGTTAATAGTCTATGATGTAGTCTACAACCCACGCGAAACTGTCCTATTACAAGCAGCTCAGGAGGCAGGAGCCCAAGCTGTGAGTGGTTTAGGAATGCTCTTATACCAAGGAGTTATAGCCTTTGAGATCTGGACAGGAGAAGAGGCTCCAGTAGAAGTAATGCGCTCAGCCTTAGAAGCTGGAATCTATGAAGACTAACTGCATTAAACTATTAAAAAAGTCGCCGTACGGCGACTTTTTACTATGTTTGTGGGTTTAAATTTTTTTGCTTATTGCTTGCTATTTGAAAAAGTACTTTTAGATAAAATTAAAACTCTTCATAATGTAATCTTTCTTACAGATGGAATCTATTAATTTACATTCTTCCTTCTGTGAATCATACCACGAACAGTCTTTTCCTTTACAATAACTGCTGTTCTTTTTAGCTTTTCCCTGCGGACTAAAGCTTTGATTAGCAATTATTAGCAGTGGACATAGATTCATAATAACATTCCTTTCCTTTATTTCTATGTTATGTGTTAACTTTAAAAAGATATTCATTATTAAACGTATATTCTTTTCACAGAGGGGTACTATAAATAATGGCATAACTGGTTATTTGTTTTGAGATTAGATCTGAAAGGAGTGGTTAGGGTAATATTTTTACTTTGAGTGGAGGATTTACAATTATAGAAGTTATGATAGGATTAATGCTGTTTTTTATCCTAACTACAGTAGCCCTGCCCTCCTTTAGTGACTATCAACATAGTTTGGGCTTAAAAATAGTAGTTAATAATCTCCTATCAGATATAAGATATGTGCAAGGACAGTCAATTATTACTTCTGTTAAACATGGAATCGTTTTTGACTTAAGTAATAATTCATATTCTATTATCAAAAATAAAGAAGACCCCCGCGTTCTAGAGAGGATAAGCTTAGAAGAAGTTAAGATTAAAAGTAGTACTCTACCTGATTACTATGATTTAGGTTCTGCTGTTCCTGCTCTTTTTTATCAGGAGTTAGGGAATTTAGATCATAGAAATGGAAGAGTCAAGCTGGTATTAGAAGGAGAGGTAAGGGAGATAGTCTTTTCTTCTAATGGAGGAGAAATCAATCTTAAATAGAGGAGTAGAGAAGTGGCAGAAGATGGTTTTAGTCTAGTAGAGGTAGTAATAGCAATTGCTTTAATTGCTGTTATTTCAACTATTTTATTGGAATTTTTCACCTATAGTGCACAGCAGCTAAGTACTATTAATCATAGGATAGTTGCTAATAATTTAGCCCGTTTAAAGTTAGAAGAAAAGCTAAGTTCTGGCTATCAGCATCTGAATAGTTCATCTTTTAAAGAATTTAGTAGTCAGGACTATAGAGATTATCAGTATTCTTTTAGCGTTAATAAACTAAATCCACATCTAAAAGAAGTAGTGATTAGAGTTAAAGATAGTAAGAGAGTGCGGGCCAAATTAATCACATTAATCACTAAGGAGAATTAGATGAGCAAAGAATCAGCTTATATTCTATTAGAGGTGTTGATTACTACTGCTCTCTTAGCGTTAATAATCTCCCTCTTAGCGGTCTTAAATACTACTGCCCTTAACTTATGGAGTTTAAATATTGATAGAGTTAGCTTAGCAAGAGAGAGTTTAATCAGTTTAGAGATGATTATTAATCTTATTGAAGACGCTAAGGCAGTTCAGGATATTCAAGAAGAAGAAATAACCCTTTTAACTCCTAGTGGGGAGTGGATGAGACTCTATTATAAGTCTGGTGTGGGTTTATGTTGGGGAGCTGATAATAATATTATTCAGAAGGGAGTAAAGAGTTTGGAATTTACTGTCCTTAATAGTTCATTATTGATTATTGAATTAGTAGTCGAAGAAGAAGGAAGGACTAAAAAGTTGAGCACAGGAATTGAAATTTAGTGAAAGAAGAAGGAGCAGCTTTAGTCTTGACTTTTGTTGTAATTATGATAATCAGTCTTTTAGTAATTAGTACATTGAGTATAGTAGGTAAAGAAAGCATTACTGCTTATTATTATCAACAAGAGTTGGAGAATCAGTATTTAATCAAAGCAGCTGTGGAAAAGGCTAAGATGGAGCTAAAAGATAGACTACAACAGCGGGGAAATAAAGATTGGCGAGCCTGTGATTTAGAAGATTTTAGTCTGTCAGATAGTTTAACTATTGCTGGTCTTTTAAATGAGGAAGGAATTCTAGTTGAATATGAATTAAAAGAGATTGCTGCTGAGAGTGGGAAGGCTAATCTTAACCTGCTTAGCCGCGAGCAGTTAAGAAGATTATCTGCTCTGGGGTCTATTTTAAGTAGTAGAATCTATCAGCAGAGGTTAGAGAAAGAATTTAGTTCTTTAGCAGAGTTACAGATGATTGAAGGAATTGCTGCCCATAAGTATCAAGAATTGAAGGATCTTTTAGCAGTTAGAGAAGGAGCAGAGATTAATATTAATACTGCTCCGCGGCAAGTCCTGCTCATTCTAGATGGTATTGGTAGTGTTAAGGCTGATAAGATAACAACTTATCGCCAACAAACCCCCTTTAGTAAAATTCAAGATTTAAAGAATGTAGCTGGGATTGGAAGAGTAACTTATAATCAAATAAGAGATCAGATTAGCACTAAATCAGAACTATTTCAATTTGTTCTTGAAATCTCTATTCCACAGCGCAAGACTGCTAAAGAGGTGACTGCTAAGCTGGAGGTGAAATAAATCAATTTTTTAACTAGGGATCATAGTTCTTTGGCCCTTGATTTTGGTAGTGATAATTTAAAAGTAGTAGAAGTAGTTCAACAAGGGTCAAATTTTGAACTAAGAGATTTTTTGGTCAAAAGATTGCCTGAATCTTTAATTAAGAGGAGTCAATTTGATTTTAATCGAGCTGCTGAAATATTAAGACCAATCTTTAAGAATAGATTCTCTGCTGCTGATTTGAGTTTAATAATTAGCGGGAGCAGAATAATCACTAAGATTTTAGACCTACCGTATGTAGAGGATGAAGAGTTAGAAAAGTTAGTCTTTTGGGAAGTACAGAATATAATTGCTGAGCCTCTAGAAGAATTAGTCATTGATTATGAGATCTTATACCCAGCCGAGAATAGGATTAAGGTATTAGTAGTCATTACATATAAAGACGTACTCCTAAAGGAGATTGATCTATTAGAAAGTTTAGGACTGCAGGTTCTTAAAATAAGTGCAGCTCCTCTGTTGTGGAGGAATATTTTAAGTACTGAATTAAAGGATAAGAATCTAGCTATAATTGATCTGGGGGAGCAAGAGACAGAGTTAACTGTCTTAAAAGAAGGAAAGCTTGATTTTAGACGGATTTTTTATCTCGGAGG
>JAWOFC010000312.1:0-3556 GCA_046482455.1 Halanaerobacter sp.
CTCCACCCGAACTTTGGGTCTCAGTTAAATCATAATCTACTCCATTATCATCCATATAACCAATAGTACCACTGCTAGGAGTTAATTCTACACTAGCACCATATATTTTATCATAAGAAGTCAAATCAACTTCTGCTGTTTCCCCTGCTACCATACTACTATTTTCAGTATAGCCTATTCCTTCTGCCTCAGTGGTAGTTAACATTGCAATAAACAAATCATCTTCAGCTAAAATATTATCTCGCGTCCCCCACACTAAACTACCATCTACAATTTCAAAGTAAGGTGATAAAGTAGGTAAATAAGAATCTTCAGCTGCTTCTAAATAATATTTCCCATCGATAATTTGATCAGTGAAGCTAAATAATCCTGCACTATCAGTAGTAGTTTCAGCCACTTTCAGATCATTAGTACCATATATTTCAATTGCAGCTCCATTAATTGCTGTTTCTGAGAAAGCTGTTTCTACTGTTCCAGCAATAGTAATTGGAGTAGCCTGACTTTCTATTCCAAAATCAATTCCCACTTCTTCAGAACCAGATATGACTATCTGCTGTGCTTCATCGCCTGCATCCATACCATAAAACCCTGCTGAGTCAAGAGGACCAATAGAATCTGAAACATCAATTTCACCATTTCCATTTAGATCCTTATAAGCAATTGCATAATATTCTCCATCCGGAATTTCATTAATAGTATAACTACTACCGGATGATATACTTGTTTCCTTAACAATAGTTAAGTTTGTAGTATCTGTACTATCAGCAGTTGGGTTTTCTTCAATCACTAATACTTTAATAGGAACTATAGCACCTAAATCACTACTTTGGTCAGTTATTGTTCCAACAATAGAACCACTACTAACCGAGTCATCTCCTCCCGATGAACTTGAACAGCCTACTAATAGAAATGAAATAAACAAGGCACTTAACAATAAGATTTTTTTATTTCCCATAAGCTCCACCTTCTTTTCTTTTTTTTATTATATATTTATAGTATACTACTTTTTTTGTTTTAAAACTATATATAATTATAACAGAATTGCTTTTTTTTATAATTATTCTTATGGGATTTCAATCCCTGCTTTATTTTATCTAATTTCTTGATCATACCAAAAAAAATAAAGAGGGCCATTGACCGGCCCTTTAAGATAATACTCAACTGCTATTTTTATACTGCTTTTACTTCTTTAACTTCAGGAATTTCTGCTTTCAATTTTTTCTCAATCCCATTTTTTAGAGTCATTTGAGACATTGGGCAACCTGCACATGCACCCTGCAGTTCAACTTCTATTACTCCATCCTCAGTTACATTAATTAATTCAACGTCTCCACCATCAGCTTGTAATGAAGGCCTAATTTCTCCTAGTACTTCTTCTACTTTATCTCTCATTATTAACATCTCCTTTTAATTATAGTTTAAGTTTTTCTTTTTTCACTCATCCTTTAACTGTTTATTCATAAACGTAAGTAACGGTGTTAACTTAACTATTGTGGGAGCACCTTTTAACCACACAACTTGACGGAAGACTTCAATTATTTCTTCTCTACTTGCTCCCTCTTTAATTGCTTTCTTCATTTCTAATTTGGCTCGTTCTTCGTGGTCATCAAATACTGCACTTGATAAGGCAATTAAATATTTATATTTTAAAGGAATTACTTCATCACGCCACACAATATCATGATAATCAGACAGAATCTGTTGGAAATCTTCTCCTAAATTTTCACCTGTGAATATTCCTGGAGGTATAAATCCCAGTTCTTCTTTAAATTTTTCTTTCATTTCTTCCTTATTGAATTCTTTTTCTTTACTCATAATATCCCCCTTCCAATTAAATTATAGACTAGGTGTCTTAACATTCAGCACAACAAACTCTTCTTCTTGGTCAGCTTGCAGAGACATAGTAGTATTTGGCGGACAAGGAATAATATCTGTTGCTTCTACTACTTTTTCTTCTTCGCCAATCTGCAGAGTACCACTGCCCTTTACAATATAAAAGAATACATTTACAGGCACAGAATGTTCCGGCACCTCATCTCCTGACTGTAAAACTAAATTCATCACTTTAGTATCTTCATTCTTCAATATTTCTCTAGTTAAAACTCCATCCCATCTTTCAGTGCCTTCAATCTCTTCCATTTTTATAATTTCCATTATTTTAGCCCCCTACTCTTAATCATTTTTAATTTCTTAATCTAAGTTTATACTCTTTTTTAATTAATTTCTGTGAGCTATCTCACTTTAATAGATAATTAATGCAAAAAAATAAAAAAAGCGGGACTCAGCCCACTTAATTTATATAAAATCTTTTAAGCTATTTAAATCATTAATAATCATCTTTCTTTGTGCAGTACTAACTATTCCTGCATCTTTGAATTTATTTAAGACGCGAGAAATAGTTTCTCTCGTCGTTCCAATCATATTTGCTAACTCTTTTTGCGTTAATTTAATATCAATCCTAACTTTATTATTCTTCTCCACCCCATGCTCTTCTGCCAAATAGATCAAGAGACTCGCTGTACGGCGAGTGGTATCTTTTAGTCCCATATCCCGCACTAACTTCTGTGCTCTGCGCAGTCTCTTACTCATTACGTCCAATAATTTAACTGCAATAGAAGGTTTATCCTTAATTAATTCTGTCATATCTTGACTACGAATCAAATATATTTTAGAATCTTCTAAAGTCGTAGCAGTAGCAGGATAATTAGTATTACCAAAGAGAACGACTTCAGCAAAAATATTGCCCGGTTTAATAATCGTTAAAATCTGTTCCTCCCCACTCTCTACCATCTTAGTCAATTTTACTTTTCCAGATTTTAATAGAAATAGCCCATCTCCCTCTTCTCCTTCAAAAAAAATTATCTCTCCGCGCTTATAATTTCGCAAACGCATAATCTCTTCTACTTCATCTAACTCTTCTTCTTCAAGACTAGAAAAAAACTTATTATTCTTTAATAAATTTTCTGTCAATATTCTCCCCCCCACAATCAACAATAATTTATTATTTTTCACTTAATTTTATTATAAAATTGATTCATCTACAAATCAATCAATATAATCAAAACAAACTAAAAGACTCCTGTTTAGATCATTATTAATCATAGACCAAACAGGAGTCTTAATCGCTAATCTTAGCAATAATTAAAGGCGTACTCCACCGCCTATATTTATTTTTAAATCTAATTGCTATAGTTCTTGATAATTAATTTACTAATTAGAAATCCTAACGGCAGTAAAATCAATAACTGTACAACTGGCAGCAATCCAATATCTGTCCCCGGAAAAAACGGCATCTTACTGCTATAACCCCATCTCCCATGATATAAAGCATGCGTCTCAAAAAAGAAGCTCACAAATAAGCCATAGAGAATCATTATAAATTTATCTTTTTTATCCCATTTATTTAGCACATCTTCCACCGGCATCAAAAAGGGCTTGTCCACGTCCCGCTCCGGCTCAGGAATGTAGGAATCGGTGGCCTCCAGCAAATCCCAGATCGGCTTGACATCCTCGCTGTCGGGATCGTCGCTTTCCAGTGCCTTAAGTGCGCTGCCGC
>JAWOFC010000078.1:0-11218 GCA_046482455.1 Halanaerobacter sp.
GCTGCACAAAGAAAGAGAGAAGAAGAAGAGTTTAAGGCTGAAGTAGAGCGTTTTAAGGATAAGGACTTAGATATTGCCTTCGTACCTGTGGATATAAGATTAGAAGAGCATTATCATTTAGCAGGAGAGTACTTTGCTGAGACTGTAGAGCCTGAATTATTAGTTCCGATTCATTTTAGCAATAACTATTATATTACAGAAAAGTTTGCAGGAGAGATTAATGATTTGGATGTTGAGAGTGCAGTGATTAAAGGTCGCGGCACCAAGCTTATCTATAATAAATAAAGTGAGTCTCTTTTACTCTCTCTAATAGCAGCTATTAGAGGGAGTTTTTATTTATTTAGTGTTTGACATTGGTTGGGGGCTGATGCTAAAATGATTTATGGATTAGCTAGTAAGGATTAAATTGTAGGGAGGTTTAAGCTAATGGCAAGTGCAGAAAAGAAAGAGTTTCAAACAGAGACGCAGAGAATGTTGGATTTGATGATCAATTCGATCTATACTAATCAGGAGATATTTTTGCGTGAATTAATAGCTAATGCTTCTGATGCAATTGATAAGGTTAAGTTTCAGTCTTTAACTGATGTAGACCTTTTAGAAGGAGATTCTGATTTTGAAATCTGGTTAGATGTTGATTCTGAAGAGGGAGAATTTGTGATTTCAGATAATGGAATTGGTATGAGCTACGAAGAAGTAATTGAAAATATTGGGACGATTGCCCAGTCAGGTTCACAGGAGTTTTTAGAGAAGCTGCAAGAACATAAAGATGATGAAGATGCAGTTGACTTTATTGGTCAGTTTGGAGTAGGTTTTTATTCTGCTTTTATGGTAGCAGAAAAAGTAACTTTGACTACTCGTAAACCGCAAGCCGATAAGGGCGTGAAATGGGTTTCTGAAGGTGATGGGACTTATACTATTGAAGAAATTGATAAAGAGGATAGAGGAACTACAATTAGATTAGACTTAAGAGATGACTTTAGTGCTGGCGGTGATGAGATTGATGTTACTGATCCTAAGACGATTCAGCGTTTGGTAAAGAAGTATTCTAATTATGTAGAATATCCAATTAAGATGGAGTTCTATCATGAGAATGAAGAGGGAGAGAGGGAAGAAGAAGTACGTACTTTAAATACAATGAAGCCTCTCTGGACGAGGAATAAACAGGATATTTCCCAAGAAGAATATAGCGAGTTTTATAAGGAGATCTTTCAGGATTGGAGTGACCCACTAGAAGTTATACATAAAAGCGTTGAGGGCTTAGTTAAGTATACTGCTCTCTTATTTATTCCTGAAAGAGCACCATCTGATATATATTCTGAGGATTTTGAACAGGGACTGCGCTTATATTCTAAGAATAATTTTGTGATGGATAACTGTCAGAAACTGCTACCTGATTATTTGCGTTTTGTACGTGGATTAGTAGATTCACCTGATTTTTCCCTTAATCTTGACCGCGAGACATTACAGAATAATAAACAGTTAAAGATTATTGCTAAGAATTTAGAGAAGGCTGTAATGAAGAGATTAAAGAAGAGATTAGACGATGATTGGGAGCAGTATAAAGAGTTTTGGAGAGAATTTGGGGGATTAATCAAGAGCGGTATTAATATGACCCATGGAGATAAGAGAGATAAATTAGTCGATCTATTGATTTTCCCTTCTTCTCATAGTGAAGACTTAACTACTTTAGATGAGTATGTTGAGAGAATGAATGAAGAACAGGATAAGATCTATTATGTGACTGGTGAGAATGAGACAACAGTCGAGAAACTACCGCAGATGGAATTGTTACAAGAAAAAGGTTTAGAAGTACTCTACTTCTTTGATGAGATTGATGAATTTGTAATTAATAATCTCAGAGAGTATGAGGAGATTGAATTCAAATCAGTGCTGAGTGGAGATTTAGATCTCTTAGATGAAGATGAAGCAGAAGATGTGGAATCAGAAAATGATGAAACAGAAGAGTTATTAGCAGCAATTGAGGAGAATCTCGACTCAAAAGTTGATGAGGTACGTTTAAGTAAGAGATTAAAATCGAGCGCTGTCTGCTTAGTAAGTGCTGAAGCCGGAATGAGTATGTCAATGGAGAAAGTATTAGAGCAGATGGATCAAAGTATGGGCCAATCAGCTCAGCGCATCTTAGAGATTAATCCTAAACATGAGCTCTTTTCTAAGTTAAAGAAACTCTATGAAAAAGAAGGAAACTCTCAAAAGTTGGATAAATATAGTGAGCTGTTATATTCTATAGCTGGGTTAGTAGAAGGATTTACTCCCGATGACCCTGTTGAATTTAGTAATAAAATTACAGAATTAATGGCGCAGTAGAGAGCAAAATAAAGTCGGCTTCTGCCGGCTTTATTTTTATTCAAATAAAGGAAAATAATAGAATTTGTAGAATAGATAAATAGAGAGGTGATCCTATGTTAAAGAGGAAGAAAGTAGTTAAAATAACTTTAATAATGCTGTTATTATTACTGAGTTCTGCCTGTAACAAAGCCGATCATAAGCTAAAGATGCTCTCTAGCCAGGGGCAAGGAGAGGTAAAGGTAGTTAGCAGCAGCGAAGAGAAGTATCAAGTAGGAACAGAAGTTGTCTTAAATGCCCAAGCTGATGAAGGTTGGAAGTTTGAGTCATGGGGGGGCAGTATTGAAGGAGATACTAATCCTAAAACAGTAGTGATTGAAGAAGATCTGCAGGTTAAAGCCAATTTTGTTCAGACAAGAGCTATGGCAGGTGGTGGGTTGGATAATAAAGGAGTCTATCATAGTCAAAATATTGCAAAGGGTGTTGATCTCTTATGGACATCGCAGCAGGATTATCAGATTAGTTCTTCTCCTCTAGTAGTAGATAACACTCTCTATTTAGGTACTAAGAAGCAGAAGTTAGTTGCTCTAAATTCTCAGACGGGAGAGCAAAAGTGGGAGTTTGATGCTCAAGCACGTATCATCTCAACTCCAGCAGTGGAGCAGGATAAAGTCTATTTTGGAACTGCTGTGCAAGGAGCAGAAGAAGGTAATTTTTATGCTCTAGATGCTGAGAGCGGTCAAAAGCTCTGGCAGCTAAAGATTCCCGGCGGTATCTATTATTCTGCGCCTAAAATTGAGGATGAGGTCTTATACTTTGGGGATAAGAAAGGCAATTTATATGCTGTGCAGGCTAAGACGGGAGAAGAGTTGTGGAAGTTTGAAGCTGCTTCGTCAATTATGTATTCTTCACCAGCAGTTAGTGAAGAGACTATAATTGTTGGAACAGTAGATGGAGAATTATATGCTATTAATAAAGAGGATGGTAAACAGAAATGGCGCTCTAAGATGGAACATCCAATTGTATCACAGCCAGTGCTGAAGGATAATAGAATTTATTATGTCTCTTATCGTCAAAACACAGGACTTTTATCTGCAGTAGATAAAGAGACTGGTAGTCAAGAATGGGAAGTTCAGTTTGACGGTCCAAGCCCTTATTCAATTGCTTTAGAGGGTAATAGTGCTTATGTAGGTACTTTAGCTGGTAAGTTATATGCGATAGATCTCAGTAATCAAGAAAAAGAATGGAGCTTTACTACTGGGGGAGAAGTAATAGCAGCACCAATTTTAACTGAAGATATAGTCTATGTTGGTGATACAGAGGGTAGCTTATACGGGATTAAACGTCAGAGCGGAGAAAAAGAGTGGGTTTTTGAAGGAGAAGATACTATTGTTTCAGCGCCGGTAATATCCCAGCAGCGATTATATTTTAGTGACCAAACAGGTACACTATATGCTTTAAAGCAACTGTCTGCAGAAAAAGAAGCAAAATAACAGAATTAGATTTGATAGAATTGAAGTTAGGGTGTACAATGAGTAGTGAAGAGTAGAATTTGTTGAGCAGGAGCTAGTTAAGTTGTGAAGGGGATTAGGGCTTTGACTTGATTGGATTAACAGGGCTTAAAAATTTAAGGAGGGTCAAATTTTGAAGAAGAAGATCGTTAGAAAACTTGATAGAATTGAAGAGGATTATATTTCTGAGCTTTCCGTGCAGGAAAGAAAAGAAGCTGTAATCATGATAGATGATATTACGAACTTAGTGGGGCAAATTATTAATCAAAAGGATGGAACTACAAGACGAAAAGAAAGTCTTTCTCCTAAGCAATTTAATAAGCTATTGGAGGTTATAAATAATAGTGATTCTTTTGCTAAACAGAAGAATCTATTGAGAATGACTTCTCTGAAGAAAAAGTTTACTGTTAATCAAGTTTATAGATTCTTACACTGTCTCGACAGTCTAGATGATAAATTTACAATTTTAGAATTACTTGTACCAAATATCTCTAATCCTAAGGAAATGTACCGCCTTTTTGAGCATATAAAAAATTCATAAGCTTAACGACCCAATCCCTTAAGTACTTTCAAATGGGAGTATTAGGAGTACTGTGGGCCAAAAGCAGTCCTTCATTTTGCCAGGTGAGAGGTAGTTCTTTTAAGAACTGTCTATTAGCCTGGCTTAACTTTTTTTAAAACTACAACAATAATTGACAAAAGATCTAAAAGAAATCTAAAAAATGAAAAAAATCGCCGCTTTAGGGAGGTAAAATAGGATTGAAAAAGAAATATTAATATATATTTATATAAATATAAAGCACTTAAATAACTGAATTTAATTTTTAAATGGTTTAGTTTTATGTAATCATCTAGGGGGGTGGGGTAATGTTAAATTTTGATCTAGGAAAACTGAGGTACAAGTTTGTAATTCCATCAGCACTGATCCTGGTTATTCTATTCACAGGATTTACTTTTTATTTAGTGCGTACACAAAAGGTGAGGGGTGAAGAAGAATTAAATGCAAGTATGGATCGTACAGCAAATTTATTAGCTTCGATTAATGCAGAACCATTATGGGATTTTGCAGAAGATAAGTTGAAAAAGAATGCCAAGCATTATTTTGAACAAAAGGAGATTGTAGGTATTACAATCACAGATACAGATGGTCAAAAACATGTTGATTTGCATGATGAAGAAGTTGAAGGTGCTAAAATGAGTAAGACAAGAGATATGACGATGTATGATAAAAAGATTGGTGAGGTCAAAGTTGAATATACTGATTATTATTTGCAACAAGAGTTGAGAACTACTATCTTTAGTTTAGTAGTTGCTTCAATTATAATCTGTATTCTAATTATAATAGTTAATTCGTTTATAGCTAAAGTAGTAACCAAACCTATAGTAGCAGCAATTGATTTTGCTTATCAAATATCTCAAGGTGATTTAACTGTACAGGATTTAGAGATTGAGAGTGAAGATGAGATTGGTAAGTTAGTTAAAGCCTTAAATGAGATGAAGAAACAGCTGCGTGATATAGTAGTTAACATTAAAGGTTCAGTGGAGAATTTCTCTTCTTATAGTCAAGAGCTGTCTGCAGCTTCAGAAGAAGGGAGTGCTACAATTGAAAATACTAATCAATATCTAAGTGATATTAAAACGAAGATAAATGAGATATCTACTGCGAGTGAAAGGTTAACTGACCTGGCTCAAAATACTGATTCACAGAGCGAAAAAGGCTTTAAACATGTGCAGGCGACTGAAGAGAGTATGATTCAAATTGATGAAGCAGTACAGAAGACAGTCAGTACTATTAATGATTTAGATGAGAATTCAGAGAAGATAGGTCAGATTGTTGAACTGATTACAAATATTGCCGAACAGACTAACCTATTAGCTTTAAATGCTGCTATTGAAGCTGCTCGGGCAGGAGAAGCTGGACAAGGATTTGCTGTTGTAGCAGATGAGATTAGGGAGTTAGCTGAAGAGACGGCTGATGCTACTAATAGTATTACTGATTTAATTGAAGAAGCAGAAGATAAATCAGAAGCTAGTCTTGAAGCTATTAAAACAGTAAAAGAGAAAGCCCAAGATGGAAAAGAGGTTGCAGAAAAGACGGGTCATGTATTTAATGAAATTCAAAATTCTATTCGAGAAACAGCCGCGCAGGTTGATGAGACTGCAACTGCTACCCAAGAGCTATCTAAAAGAAGTGATCAAATAACTAGTTCTTCACAAGAGATTGAGAATATGTCAACAGAAATTGCTACTTCGGCACAAGAACTATCTGATAAAGTTACAGAATTACAGCAAATGGTCGAAGAATTTAATGTTTAATAAAAAGGAGGTGGCTTAATAGTGAAGAAATATAGATTAAAATTAATAATTATTCTACTGCTAGTGGTACTGGTTAGTTTCTCTTCAACTGCTCAGATTAACGCAGAAGATAAGTATGAGGAAGCGATTGATAAATGGGTGGATTTCTTTCAACCTTCGGCTTTATCACGTGAAGAGATGAAAGCAGAACTGCGCTGGTTTTCTCAGGCTACTAAAGAGTTTAGAGGTGAGAAAATTTATACTGCTGCCGAAAATATTAAGACGCATCAATGGGAGAGTAGAGTCTTAACAGAGGCTTTTGAAGAGATTACAGGAATTGAGGTAGAGCATGAAATTATTAGTGAAGGTCAGATTGTGCGTAATATAAGTGATCAACTATTAACAGGTAGAGTAATTTATGATGCCTATGTTAATGATGCTGACTTGATTGGAACTCATCTGCGTTTAGATAAAGTAGTTGACTTGGGTCAATATATGGAAGGAGAGGGTGAAGAATATACTAACCCTTATCTTGACTTGGATGACTTTCTTAACTTAGAGTTTGGACAAGACTATGATGGCAATCAACTTCAATTGCCAGACCAACAGTTTGCTAATCTATACTGGTTTAGATATGATTGGTTTAATGACCCAGAGGTAAAGAGAGAGTTTAGAGAGGAGTACGGCTATGAATTAGGTGTGCCTGTTAATTGGGCAGCTTATGAGGACATTGCTGAATTCTTTACAGGACGGAGGATGAGAAATCCAGATGGTTCTGTAGTTAGAGCCTATGGTCATCTAGATTATGGTGAACCATCTCCTTCGCTTGGTTGGCGTTTTACTGATGCTTGGCTGTCTATTGCTGGTGTTGGTGATAAGGGTTTGCCGAATGGACTACCTGTTGATGAATGGGGAATTCGAGTTGAGGATAAGATTCCAGTCGGTTCTACAGTTAAACGCGGTGGTGCCTTAAATGGTCCTGCTGCAGTCTATTCTTTAGAGAAATATCTCGACTGGTTAAATGAATATGCTCCTCCGCAAGCAAAGGAATGGACTTGGACCGAAGCAGGTCCTAAAGCAGGAGAAGGTAATATTGCTCAACGTGTTTTTCAGTATACAACTTGGTTATCTGATGATAGATTCCATCAGACTGAGAGTGCTTTGACAGATGAGAATGGAGATCCAGTCTGGAGAGTAGCGCCTACCCCCCACGGGAAGTATTGGGAAGAAGGAATGAAGGTTGGCTATCAGGATGCAGGAAGTTGGACTATCCCTTGGAATATTAGACGAGAGAGAAGATCTATGGCTTGGTTATGGGCCCAGTTCTGTGTTTCTAAGACTGTGTCGGTGAAGAAGTTCTTAGCAGGAGGAACTCCGGTTAGAGAGTCAACAGTCTCTGATCCTTATATTAGCGAGCGTTCTCATAATTGGGGTGGATTAATTGAATTTTATCGTTCTCCTGAAGAGAAGAAGTGGACCGATACAGGTCCTAATGTACCGCATTATCCAGCTCTATCAGGGATTTGGTGGTCAATAATTGCTGAAGCGATTACAGGAGAGTTAACACCACAAGAAACGATGACTAAATTGGCTACTAAACAAGACCAAATGATGGATGAATTTAGTTTAAAGAAGTTTGCCCCTGAATTAAATGAACCGCGCAGTCGTGAATACTGGTTAAATCAACCCGGAGCTCCTAAGCCTAAAAAAGAGGAAGAAGAACCG
This sequence comes from Halanaerobacter sp., assembly GCA_046482455.1. Classification (GTDB taxonomy): domain Bacteria; phylum Bacillota; class Halanaerobiia; order Halobacteroidales; family Halobacteroidaceae; genus Halanaerobacter. Next base: position 7,836 of record JAWOFC010000078.1, read on the forward strand.
CAGACAATTCCTTATCAAGAACTACTTAAAAGATGGAAAGACTAAAGGGGGGTAATCAATGAGGCTACTAAAGAAAATTATAATTCTGTCTATCTTATTAATAATCTTATTCACTAGTGCAACTATGGCTAAAGAAATAAGTTTGATTTCACCTATTCGTCATTCTTACCCCTTTTTATATTGGGATGGTTCTCAATTGAAGGGGATGCATATAGATATTGTGAGAGATGCTTTAAAGAATTTAGGTTATGAGCTAAAGATTGAAGGACTGCCTTTAAATAGGTGTCTAAGACAGGCTGATAAGGGAGAGATTGATGGTATTATATCGCTGCCTTATAATTCAAATTATTCTCAGCTTTCTTTTCCGCCTGATGCAGGAGAGGCAGAGGAGTCTGATTAGAGAATTATGCAGGTTGATAATGTAGTAGTAACTCATGCTAGTGATGACTATGAGTTTGATGGAGAGGTGGCTAATTTACCTTCTCCAGTACGAATTATCTATGGGGAGAACATATTAGAGAGGAAATTAAGCGGGATTGATGCTCGTATAGAGAAGGTTAAGACTAATGTGCAGAACTTTAAGAAGCTGATGCGTGATGAAAATGGTGTTTTAATTACTACTACTGTGACAGCAGAGAATATGTATCAAGATTCAAGATTTAAAGGCAAGATTAGAATTCATCATAGACCTGTTACTTCTCTATCGCATCATTTAGCTATTGCTGAAGAATCTGATTTAACAGCAGAAGACAAGAAAGAGATTTGGGATGAGATTGCTAAATTGCGTAAAGATTATGCTTATATGTTAGGTTTATATGCACAGTATTAAAGTTGGTATGAGATTGAATTTTAGCAATGTAAAAATTCAGGAGGGTTAAGATATGGTAGATAATAGTTTTGATAATGTAGATAGAATAGGTATCATTGGTGGTGGGGAAGCAGGGGAGAAATTATTACAGATATTTTTGAAGATGGAAGTAGTAGAAGTGAAATATATGGTAGATTTAGATCCAGATGCACCAGGTATGCAGTTGGCTAATCAGAATAATATCAAGACTAATACTGATCTGGGAGCAGCCCTACAGAATAATAGCGTAGATATAATCTTAGAAGTAACAGGCACACAGCAGGTATTAGACCAGATTAGAGAGAAAAAATCTGCTTCTACTGAAGTAATTAGTGGAGATAGTGCTCGTTTTATCTATAATTTGATTGATGAGTATAGGAGTTTAGAGGGTAATTTAGTAACAACGGCAACTAGCCATCTAGAGGATGTCTATAGTTCGATTCAAGAAGATTCCAAGAAGGTGACGGATCTCTTAAATCAGATTGAAAAGATTACTAATAATTTAAATATGTTAGCTTTAAATGCCTCGATTGAGGCTGCGCGAGCTGGTGAAAAAGGAGAAGGTTTTTCAGTGGTGGCTGATGAGGTGAAGAACTTATCTACAGAGTCTAATGAGATAGTTGGAGAGATTGAAGAGGTAAATGAGGATATTATAGAGTTGAATCAGAGTATTGTAGAAGTAATTAATGAATTACAAGGGTAGTAAATAATATATTGCTGCCGATAAATAATTAATCTTTAAGTGCCTTCGGTCTTTGGCCTAAGGCACTTTTGTTGTGAATAAAAAAATTTGTCGTTAAAACGAGGAATCTCTTTTTATTTGTAGAATAGTTAAGATTAGTGTAAAAATATTTAATAGGAGCTATAAAAAAGCGCCGAGAAGGAAACTTCCCTGCAAAGGAGGTTGGTTCGAGAGAACCACAAATCCTAGTGGGAAACCATACCCACTAGGTAATTATAAAGATATTTAGTTAGCTTTAAGTGATTTAAAACAAGGGGGTTTTAGTGAAATGGCAGAAGAGATAAAGTATGTAGGTATAGTTGGGGGGGGAGAGATAGGAACAAAATTACTGCAGATGTTTCTACAGATGAAAACAGTAGAGGTAGAATATATGGTGGATTTAGATCCAGAGGCAGATGGTATGCAGTTAGCTAGGGAAAATAATATTGCTGCTAAGAATGAGTTAAATCCAGTTCTGCAGGATAGTAGTCTAGATATAATTTTAGAGGTTACTGGTTCCCAGCAGGTATTAGAGGAGATAAAGGAGAATAAGCGCTCTTCTATTGATGTAATTAGCGGTAAAACATCTTATTTTATTCATAATTTAATCGATGAGTATAAGAGTTTAGAGGGTAATTTAGTAGCAAAAACGACTAATCATTTAGAGGATATCTATAGCTCAATTCAAAATGATTCCAAGAAGGTGACGGATCTCTTAAGTCAGATTGAAAAGATTACTAATAATTTAAATATGTTAGCTTTAAATGCTTCGATTGAGGCTGCTCGAGCTGGCGAAAGGGGCGAAGGCTTTTCAGTGGTGGCTGATGAAGTGAAGAACTTATCTACAGAATCAAATGAGATAGTAGGAGAGATTGAAGAGATTAATGAAGATATTATAGAGTTAAATCAAAGTATTGTGGAAGTAATTAATGAATTAGAAGGGTAATAAGTAAGCTGCAGAGCCTGGGTCTTTGGCCCGGGTTATTTATTTTTTTTGAGGAGGGTTTTCAATGGGCAGGAAGGTAGTTTTAGTGCATGGTTATAGCAAGGGTAAAGATGATATGCGCAGTCTAAAGGAGAATTTGACTAAGTTAGGTTATAGAGTTAAGTCAGTTGATCTACCTTTAACATTTAAGAGACTTGAAGCTGCAGCCTCTCAATTTGGAGCAGAAATGGAGAAGATTATAGCTAATACAGAGGAGAATGAAGAGATTAGTCTTGTTGGTCATAGTACGGGAGGACTGATTATGCGCTATTTTATATCTCAGATGGGCTATGAAGATAAGATAGATAGGGCTGTACTTATAGCTACTCCCAATCAAGGTAGTCAATTAGCTGATTTGGCTGCTGAAATATCTGATAGTTTGGTTGATTTTTTAAAGACTTTAGACTCGCTGCAGCCTGAAAAAATTAGAGAACTTGAGTTAGAAGATGTAAGACATGTTGAAATAGGTGCAATTGCAGGAAATAAGAGCGATCTATTATTGGGCTATTTATTGGAGGGCGAGAATGATGGGCGGGTTGAAGTTGATGCTGTCCGGTATGAAGGATTAGATGATTTTATTCTGCTGCCCTATAACCATTTAGAGATTCATCACCAGCTTGAAACGGCTGAAGTAGTTGCCTCTTTTTTGGAAGAGGGAGAGTTTGGGGGATAGGCGAAAGATAGAAAAAAATGTTTAAATAACGAGGAATCTTTTGTTATTTGTAGAATAAATAACTATATAATTGATAATTTTCGTATAGGCTGGGGGTGAAAGTATGTTAAATGCAATCACTGGGGGCGAGAAAAACTTATATCAACAGTTTAAAGAA
>JAWOFC010000091.1:0-4370 GCA_046482455.1 Halanaerobacter sp.
TTGACAACACTAGAAGATAATAATCTATCATTAGCAGAAATGAACTGTAGTTGTGGAGCAGACCTCTTTGATTTTGAAACTACTGAAGAATTAAAACCATTGAGTCAACAATTAATTGGTCAAGATAGAGCAGTGAAAGCAATGGATATTGGTTTACAGGTGGAGCAAGAGGGATATAATATATTTATGTCTGGCATTACTGGAACAGGTCGGACAACCTATGCTAAACGTTTGGCCCGTCAAAAGTCAGAAGAAGAGCCTTCACCCCAAGATATCTGTTATGTGTATAATTTCTCTGAATCAGAAAAGCCTCGCGTATTGGTTCTGCCAGCAGGAGTAGGTTCAGATTTGAAAGATGATATGGAAGAGTTGGTTGAAGAGCTGAAAGAAGAGATTCCGCAGGCTTTTAATGGTGAAGAGTTTGAAGAACAGAAGAGTGAAATTATGGGTAGTTATCAGAAAAAGTCAAATAAATTGATGGAGGAGTTTAGACAGGAAGCCAAAGAAGAAGGGTTTAAGTTAGAGAATACGCCACAAGGACTAATGCCTGTTGCCTTGAATGAAGATGATGAAAAGATTAGTCAAGAAGAATTTCAGGAATTAGATGAAGAAGAGAAGGAAGAACTGCGTAAGAAGAGCCAAGAGATACAGAGTGAATTAGATCAGGTGATGCGTAAGATTAGAAACCTAAAAGAAGAAGCCCATCAAGAGTTGAATGATTTAGAAAAGCAGATTGCCTTTTCTGTAATTCAACCGATTATTGCTGGTATGGAGGAGAGATATAGTGACTGTCAGCCTGTAATTGATTACTTAGAGGCAGTTAAAGAGGATATTACTGAAAATTTAGATCAGTTTAAGAATGATAAGAAGAATAAGAGTAGTCAAGCTAAGAGCCAATTAATGGCGATGAGAGGTCAAAAGAAGGATAAAAATTTCTTTCACCGTTATGAAGTTAATCTCTTTGTTAATAATGAAGATGCTGAAGGAGCACCAGTGGTTTATGAGTCTAATCCCACTTACTATAATTTATTTGGTAAGATTGAAGGTAAGACACAGTTTGGGATGATTAGTACTGATTTTACGATGATTAAAAAAGGAGCTATTCATAAGGCCAATGGCGGTTATTTAATCCTGAAGGCCAAAGATGTTCTTTCTAAGTATAGGGCTTGGGAGAGTTTAAAGAGGGTCTTAATTAATCAAGAAGCAGTAGTAGAGAATATTGGTGAAGAGTACCAAAGGATTCCAATTACTACTTTAAAACCAGAAGCAATTGATCTAAATGTTAAAGTGATTATGATCGGTTCACCGCTTTTATATCAACTGTTATACCATTATGATGAAGAGTTTAAGAAATTATTTAAGGTTAAGGCAGATTTTGATGTAGAAATGGAACGCTCCCAAGATAATATGAAGAAGTTTGCTTCTTTTATCTCCCATATTAGTCGTAAAGAAGATTTAAAACATTTTACTGTAGGAGCTGTGGGTAAAATAATTGAATATAGCAGCCGCTTAACAGGTGATAATAATAAATTATCGACGCGTTTTAATAAATTATTAGAATTAATCTATGAAGCTGATGCTTGGTCAGAAGAGACAGAATATGTAGAAGCAGATGATGTAATAACAGCAATTTCTGAAAAAGAGTATCGTGATAATCTAGCTGAAGAGAAGGTACAAGAGATGATTGAAAAGGATCATATCTTAATTGATACTACAGGAGAGAAAGTAGGGCAGATAAATGGATTAGCAGTCTATCAAACGGGGCAGTATTCCTTTGGGCGACCGACTAAAATAACAGCCCGTACCTTTGTAGGACAGAATGGATTAGTGAATATTGAACGTGAAGTGGATATGAGTGGTAAGATTCATAATAAAGGGGTTATGATCCTATCTGGTTTTCTGGGAGGTAAGTATGCTCAAGATAAACCGCTCAGTCTCTCTGCTTCATTGACCTTTGAGCAGAATTATGGTGGTGTTGACGGCGATAGTGCATCCTGTGCAGAGTTGATTGCTTTATTGTCTTCTCTATCTGAAATTGAGATTAATCAGCAGTTAGCTATTACAGGTTCGCTTAATCAAAAGGGAGAAGTGCAGCCAATTGGTGGAGTAAATCAAAAGATTGAAGGATTTTATAAGACTTGTCAGCAGAAAGGATTAACGGGAGAACAAGGGGTAGTAATTCCTCAGCAGAATGTTGATAATTTAATGTTAAAAGATGAAGTCTTAACAGCAGTAGAAAATGATGAGTTCAATATCTATGCAGTAGAAGAGATTGATGAAGCAATTGAAATTATGATGACAGAAGAGGCTGATAAAGTCCACAGTAAGGTACAGGAGAAATTAGAGGAATATGCTGATAAGGCAAAAAAAGCAGCTAGTGATGAAAATGAGGAATAGAATATAGTTAGCAATTAAGACTTAGGTATTAATGCCTAAGTCTTAATTAGTTTTTAAGAGATCGAGAGGACTTTCAGCCAAAGAAAGATATTGAAAGATAGAATATTTAGTCTTTTGATTGTATGCCTTTGACTTTAACTGTACCTCCGGGTCTTTATCAAGACACTCCATGAAAACCACAAAAACCGTATCAACTGTAAATTGTAAACTGTAAACTAACAGTGGGGTGTGAAGAAACCCAGTTATTTGTGAAGTATTGTAATGATAGGTATGAATTTAGCTGAGAGCTAATCGAACTTACAAGAGGGAGAGGATAGAATGAGTGATGTTGGTTTGGTTTTAGAAGGGGGAGGCATGCGGGGGTTATATACTGCAGGAGTTTTAGATTATTTTATGGAGGAAGAATTATATTTGCCTTATGTGATAGGTGTTTCAGCTGGAGCCTGTCACGGTTCTTCTTATTTATCAAAACAGCAAGGTAGAAGTAAGAGAGCTAATATAAATTATGTTAATGATTCCCGCTATCTAAGTTATAAGAATTTGTTTAAAGGAGAGAGTCTATTTGGCATGGACTTTATGTTTGATACAATACCTAAGAGATTAGAGCCTTTTGATTTTGAAACTTTTTTCAATTATGAAGGACGCTATATAGTAGGAACGACTGACTGTCAGACAGGAAAAGTACGTTATTTTGACCGCAGTGACTGTGATAGTAATGATGATATTTTAGATATTGTCAGAGCTTCAAGCAGTCTGCCCTTTATTTCTCCCATAGTGGAGTTTAAAGGCTGTGAATTATTAGATGGCGGTCTAGCTGCTCCGATTCCCATTCGTAAATCAGTTGCTGATGGAAATGATAAACATATAGTAATCTTAACGCGCAGTCCAGGTTATCGCAAGGATAGATTTAAGTTCAAATGGCTAGCGAAGCTATTTTATAGTGATTATCCCAAAATAGTTGAAGTATTAATTGAGCGCCATCAAATCTATAATCAGACCTTAGACTATATTAAAAGCTTAGAGTCAGCAGGTGATATATTCTTAATTCAACCTTCTAAACCTTTAGACGTAAAACGGATTGAGCGTGATAAGGATAAATTAGAAAGATTATACCAGCAGGGTTATCAAGATTGCAAAGAGACCTTTGGCAGTTTAAAAGAGTGGTTAAGCCGTTAAGAGGAATTAATTTCTATTTTTTATTGACATATGCTCAAAACTAAGTTATACTAAAGTTAAGAATGAGAATAGTTCTCGAGTACTGGAGGGAGAATAATGCATGAAGAGGCAATTAAAGACCTAACTGCTGGAGTAGATTTTAGGGTAACTAATCAGCGGAAGAAGATTTTAGATGTTTTAATCTCTCATGAAAGACATCTATTGGCCCAAGATATTTATGAGATTTTAAAAGAGAAAGGGAGCAAAGTGGGCTTAGCTACTGTCTATCGTACTTTAGATCTGCTTGAAGAGGCAGGAATTGTTGCTAAGAGAAAGTTTAATGGTGATTCAGCCTATTATGAGATTAATCGCAATACTAAGAATCATCATCACTTAATCTGCAAATCCTGTGGGCGAGTAATTGAGGTAAATGATTTATTGCAGCAAAATATTGAGGAGAAGTTATGTGAAGAAGAAGATTTTGCAGTAGAAGATCTCTCCGTACAGATTTATGGCTATTGTTTGGAGTGTAAAAGCAGTAATTAGCTGTCAGTCATGAGCTGTGAGCTATGAGCTAAAAGTCAAGAGAGCTGTCAGCTATCTGCTGTCAGCAGTCAGCTAAAAGAAAAAGTCAAAAACAGTGATGAGTGATGAGAGAAAAGATAAAAAAGTAAAGAATAAAAGCAGTTATGAGTCATGAGCTAAAAGCATAAAAAATAAAAAATAAAAGATAAAAGATAAAAAAGTAAAAGAAAAGAGAAAAAACATAATAAAAGACTAGATAATGGAAATAATAATAGATTAGAAGCGAGGAATTT
>JAWOFC010000164.1:0-9196 GCA_046482455.1 Halanaerobacter sp.
TTTTAATTCCTTTACTTTTTGACTACTACTAATAAATTGATCTCCTGATAGAATTCTACCTTGATAGGCTTGATTGGTTTCATCCTTTAATACTTCTTGACTGACCTTAAAGGCTAATTCCACTAATTCTTCATCCGCTGCAAATGATACTTTATCCAATTCTGGAATTTCACCTGGTTTACGATTACCATAAGCTGTAGCATCAACATCATGCTGTACTAAATCAGTTGAAATAACAATATCTTCTACCTCTAATACTGCATCTATAGCTCCAGCTACTCCAGTAAAGATAAGTTTATCTATCTCAAATCTATCTACTAAGATCTGTGTACAGATTCCAGCATTCACTTTTCCTACTCCTGACTTAACTAATACTACTTCAACACCTTCTAATCTACCTAAATAAAACTCCATTCCCGCCTCTTCTAGCTTATCTTCTAATTGCATATCTTTTTTTAATAGATTTATTTCTAACTCCATAGCTCCCATAATACCAATTCTCATCTTTATCCCACTCCTAAATCCTTACTTGAATTAATATTTCTTCGTTTATTTTTTGAACTTATATTTAAACTTAGCCTCAATCTTAATCTGCCATCATAGTCTTAACTTTAACCCCCTCTAAATTGCCTAATTTCCCGGCTAAAGCTCCTAATTGATCATTATTACCATCTACAATTAACGAGATAATATTTAAATCTCTATCTTCATAGGGCAGACCCATTCTACCTAAGACCAAATTTCCATATTCACTTAAAATATCATTTACCTTATCTGCAGCCTCTTCTCTATCATTAATAATAATTCCCACTACAGCTATTCTGCGCTCCATTTTTCACCCTCCGGCATCTCTACTAATTGATTAAATTCATCCTCAATCTCTTCTAAATCACTTTCGCTCTCTAGAGATTTTAATAAATAAGTCAATAACTCTTTAAAATCACTCTTTACTTTCTTCTCTATATTAATCGTCTTTTCTACCCTTTTCTTAGATTGATTAATAATTCTTTCCGCCTTTAGTTCAGCTTCATCTTTAATTCTTTGAGCTTCTTCTTGGGCTTCTTTAACTATCTTTTCAGCTTCTTTTTGAGCCTCTTCTTTAATATGGGCTGCTTCCTGCTTTTCATCTTCAATCTTTTGTTCTTCTTCTTCTAGGGTTGATTTTAAGTCTTCCATCTTCTCTTTTAACTTCTTATTCTCTACTAAAGCTTCCTCATAGACGATTGAGACTAATTCCAAAAACTCCTCTACTTCTTGGTCATCATAAGACCAGAGCGCAAATCTTTTATCAAATTCTTTCTCTGCAATCTCTTCTGGAGTCAAGTCCATAACTAATCCCCCTTTATATATATCGCTTTAAAGTCAACTTAATGCGATCCTTTCTCGACCGCCCTCGAAATTCATCAATTTCAACTCTACCACGTCCGCGAATTGAAAGAAGATCATCTTCATCTAAAAAATAGGCTGGATCTTTTATCACTTGCCAATTAACCTTTACTTTCCCTTGCTCAATTATCTTACTCATTTTAGTACGTGATGTTCCAAAACCTGAACTTGCTACTGAATCTAATCTTAATGAAGCTACAGTACTTTTAATCTTCTTTATTCTTTGCGGCTCTACTTGCAAACGATCAAAATTAATCTCTTTTACTTCTACTCCAATTTTATGTACCTGCTCTAAATTATAAATAATATAATCTTTAATTTCAGGTGCTACAATTGCTTGACATCCTTCTTTATTCAAGACTAAATCTCCTACCATCTCTCTTTTAATACCAGTTCCTAAAATTGCTCCTAAAAAGTCACGATGACTTACATTTTGAAATTTAAATTGACCGCTAATATCCAATAATGCTAGTGGACTCTCAACCATATCTTCTATATAATAATCAGGCATCACAGCTAAGCGCTGCCTCTCAGCCTGCTTATAACCACCATATAAAAAGTACTTTAAATCTCTAACTTGGTCTAACATCTGCTGGGCCAAATAAAGATGGTGCGGATTCAAAAACTTAGTACAGACTGGTTGATGACTGCGCAAAGCCTCTTCTGCTTTATCTAAAACCTTATCTAAAACAATTCTTTCTTCATCATTAAACTGTAATAGTAACTTCTCTTTATCAACTAACATACTTCCACCTCATCTAATAAGCTAATCTACGTAAGATATCTGTTAAGCCATTAACAATAAACTGTAGCAATAACAGAGCAACAATTGGAGATAAATCAATAACTGGAATTGGAATCAACTGTCTTAATGGTGCTAAAACTGGCTCCGTAGCTTCATACACAAAGCGCAAAAACCTACGCATAAATTCATTATCTTGCGGCGGCTGCACCCATGAAGCTATTATACGAGCTAAAATAATAAAACTATATATATCATAAGCTGTATGCAAAAGTTTAATTATTAACTCTATCACTAATTTCACTCCTCTTTTAATTCTTTTGATTTATTTGCTGCTGCTTCTACTGTATTATATAAAACTCCCCGCAGTCCTGCTTCTTCTAGCTGCTGCATACCTTTAATTGTGGTGCCCCCTGGAGATGTAACCATATCTTTTAACTCTCCTGGATGTAAATCTGACTCCTTTACCATTTTAGCAGCTCCAATTATGGTTTGTAAAGTCAATTCCGTAGATTTTTCTCGCGGTAGTCCCATATTAACTCCTGCATCGGATAAAGCTTCAATAATTAAATAGATATAAGCAGGTCCGCTGCCGCTTAATCCTGTCACTGCATCCATTAACTTTTCTTTAACCTGCGTTATGGTACCAGCTGCACTAAAAAGTTCTTCTACTACTGCAGCTGTTTCTTCTCCTGCATATTCTCCTAAAGAATATGCAATAGCTGCTTCCCCAATCAAAGCAGCAGTATTAGGCATTAATCTAACTGTTGGCACCTGATTTAACTCTGCTTCAATCTGTCTAAGCTCTGTACCTGCTGCAATTGAAAACACCTTCTGTTCTCTACTAATCTTAGCTCCAATTTCTGTTAATACTTTCTTAATCACCTGCGGTTTAACTGCTAAAATAATATAGTCAACTTCAGTAACTAAGTAGCTATTATCAGCAGTCTGCGTAATTCCATATTTAGCAGTCAGTTCATCTAATCTCGCTTGATTAATATCACTAATATATAGGCTATCAGCTGCAATGATTTCTTTCTCCAACAGCCCCTCAATTAAAGCTTCTGCCATTGCACCTGCACCGATAAATCCCAGCTTTTTTTTAATCATTATATCCCACCCTTCTACTTCTTTGTTAATATCCGCGCGCACCAAATAATTCACTACCTATTCTAACCATTGTAGCACCTTCCTCTACCGCTACTTCAAAATCATTACTCATGCCCATAGATAACTCATCCATCTTAATGCTCACAATATCTTCTTCTCTAATTCTTTGTGCTAAATCTTTCATCGCTTTAAAGTAAGGACGCACTTCTTCTGCATCTTCAACATGAGGTACAATTGTCATTAATCCTTTTATCTGTAGATGTTCAAATTCAGCTACTTGATGTAGATAATCAATTATTTCAGAAGCCATTAATCCATATTTGTTTTCATCTTCAGCAATATTAACTTGGACTAATGCTTTCATTACCCTATCTTCCATTCCAGCCCGCTTATTAATCTTTTTAGCTAGACGCAGACTGTCTAAAGAATGAATCAATTCACATCTTTCCATCCGGGCCAAATACTTGACCTTATTGCGCTGCAGATGCCCAATCATATGCCACTTAACATCAGGAAACTTTTCATACCTATCTCTTAACTCCTGTACACGGCTCTCTCCAAAATCCACAACTCCTTCTTCTTGAAGGATCTGGATTTTATCCAATGCTTGATTTTTAGAGACTGCTATTAATTTTATCTCCTCTGGGTTACGATTAGCGCGTAGGGCTGCTTCTTTAATTCTAGTCCTTATTTTTGCTAGACGTTCTTTAATATCCACTGTTAGTTTCTCCTTTCTATTGAGTTTAATTATTCTTTTAATAGCTTTTCCTAGTTATTGATTGTTATTCTGTTTATTATTTTTAAGCTGATAGCTGATGCTGACCACTGAAAGCTGATTAATATGCTTAGAGCTAGTTACCCTGCGCAAGCTATATACCTACTTATAAACAACTTGCGGCGAGTTCTGGTGCTAGCCCAAATTGCCCCCTCCGGGTTTTGCAGAAAACGCAAAACCCTTCGTGTAGCCCTCTTCGCTCTGCTTAGAGCTAGTTACCCTGCGCAAGCTATATACCTACTTATAAACAACTTGCAGCGAGTTCTGCTAACTCGGATCTTTCTCCTTTGACTAAGGTAATATGACCTGTAATTGTCTTATCCTTCATCTTTTCGACTAAATAAGTTAAACCATTGCTGTCACTATCTAAATAAGGATGGTCAATCTGATAGGGATCACCGGTTAAAACCACCTTTGTATTATCTCCTACTCGAGTAATAATTGTCTTGACCTCATGAGGAGTTAAATTCTGTGCTTCATCAACAATCATAAACTGGTCTGGAATACTGCGCCCGCGAATATGAGTAATTGCCTCCATTTCCAACAGGTCACGTTCTTCTAAATCTGCTAAAGCACTAGCAGCATTTTCATCTCTCCCACCTAATAGGAATTCCATATTATCAAAAATCGGTCTCATCCATGGAGCTAACTTCTCTCGTTTATCTCCAGGTAGATATCCAATATCCTTACCTAGAGGCATAATAGGTCGTGTTACAACTAAACGCTTATATTTATTATCCTCTAAGACTTTATGGAGTCCAGAAGCCAAAGCTAATAATGTCTTCCCTGTCCCCGCCTTACCTACCAAAGTAACTAATTTAATATCATCATTTAATAAGAGCTCAAAGGCACCGCGCTGCTCTCGGTTGCGGGGATTAATGCCCCATACATCACGAGAACCAAAAATAAAGGGTCTAATTATATTCCTTTCTCCTTCATAAACTCCTAAAGCAGATTGAGAACCCCCTAGCTCATCTTCTAAATTAACGACTTCATTAGCCATTAGCTCCTGCTCCAAATCTAAGTTATCAACTTTTAGACCTTCTTCATCATAAAACTTATCAATCTCATTTGAACTTAGATCTATATCAGCTATACCAGAATATAACTCCTTAATATCTACAGCATCAGTCTCGTAATTTTCAGCTCCAATACCATCTATAATGCTGGCTTTAATCCGCATATTAATATCCTTAGAGACCAATATAACCGGCTTATCACTCTCTTCTTCAACTTTAAGAGCAGTCTCTAAAATGAAATTATCAGCTTTAGTCTCGTCAAATAAAGACGGTAATCTCTTCAACTCTGGAACAGTTATTTCGGTCTTCAATAGCCCACCATTATCTAATTCTGCCCCTATAGATAATTCATAATCTTCTCGTAACTCATCTAAATAACGAGAAAACATGCGTGCATTACGACCTACTGAATCTTGTCTCTTCTTCTGCTGGTCCACCTCTTCTAAAACTATCATTGGAATAATCACATGATTATCTTCAAAAGAAAAGATTGCTTTAGGATCATGTAAAACTACATTAGTATCTAAGACATATATCTTTTTCATACTTTTACCCCCTTATTAATTTAGAATAACTTTTGTTCCAGGACTTAATCCTTTTTTAATCACAGCCTTACCCTCTACTACTGCTTCTATCTTTACTTCTTTAGTATAATCTTTGACATAACCCCGAATCCGCACTTTAGTCTTTTCATCTTCTTTAATAATTGCAGATTCAGGAATTACAATCCCATGGTACTCTTTCTTAATTACTTTTACCTCGGTCTTTCTTATGTCTGTTAGTTCAGGCAAGAATCTATCAATTTTAAGCACCATAATATTTTGCGGAGAATCTAAAATTGTTTTATACACCTCAGCTTCTAAAGTTTGCGATGGAAACTGAGAAAAGACTAAACTTACCTCATCATGAAGTTCATAATTTTGTAACTGCTTTTGAGGTAATAAGACTGCTAAATAAAACTTAAAATTACTAATAACTTTAAAGATAGGTCGACCTGCATTAATATACTCACCTGACTTAACTCTCTTACTACTCCCTTTTAACTTAGATATTTTTTCATAACTCAAATCACTTATATCTTCCTTTTCTAAGCTCTCTTCTAATCCATCTACTTTATAACTAATAATTCCTGGTTCATAATTATATAGTTCACCTGCTGTATCTCCTTTTTTAATCTTAGCAATTAAATTTCCAGCATTCATCCTCTGCCCCTCAGGAATCTCTAATTCAATACGACCTGCTTGGGGAGCAAAAACTACATTTTCATCTCTCATTACTAAAGCAGTAGAATTAAACTGATTACTAACTGTATCATAATTAGCTACTATTACATTATTAGCATTATAACCGAGTAGATTAATTACTACTAAAAATATCAAAGAGGTAAAAATCACGACTAATAATAACTTAATTAACAAATTAGCCTTTTCGCTAAACTTCTCGTCTGATTTCTTAACGGGACTATTTAATCTACTGTAATCTCTCACAAAAGACCATGTCCTTTCTAAACTCTAAACTTTTAGAATTAGTTTGTTATATTATTCTCGCTTCAAATATTAATACCTTCTTCTATATAAAGTGGCACTTTCGTGCCACTAGCTATGAGCTATGAGCTGTCAGCAGTCAGCTCAATCAAAAACAAAATTAAAATTAAGAGCTAATACCCAGCTTGATTATAAAAACCTTAAAAATTACATCTGCTCAAAGATGACCGCTCACAGCTGAAGTTTCACTTTTAATATAACTGTACATAGATTATACCACAAATTAGTGCAATAATAAAAACCCCCAAGACTGGGGGTATTATTTAATAGCTAACTCGCTCTGCAGTTATAATATAGACAATATCCTCACAAATATTTGTTACATGATCCCCAATTCGTTCTAAATAACGACTAACGAAGATTAAACTATTAGCCTGCTCAACCTTTTGCGATTCTTCCATCATGTATGTGAGTAACTCATGTAAAATCTCTTCATCTAACTTATTTATCTTACTGTCCCGCTGCGCGACTTCTCTAGCCTTCTCTGCATCAGAATTAACAAAAGCATCTAAGGAATCATGCACCATTTCTTGAGCTGTTTCAGCCATTTCCGGAATATCTACTAAGGGTTTAATATAATCTTTAGCAGATAAATTTAAAGCAATTTCAGCAATATTTTGGGCTAAATCAGCAATTCTCTCTAAATCAGTTACCATTTTTGATATCATATTAATCCTTCTTAAATCCTTAGCTACAGGCTGCTGTAAGGCAGTTAAATTAATACATTCCTGTTCAATCTCCATCTGATAATCATCTATCTCATCATCATTATCTACTACTTCATGAGCTAGCTTATCATCCTGCTCTTTTAAGGCAGTAATTGCTTTATGAATTCTCTCCTCTACCATGCTGCCTAATTTTAATAGATCTTCATTCAAATCTTCTATTTGATGTTCAAAGCTCTTTCTCATTATAACTCCCCCTTTAAAAGCTATAAGACCAACACTTTACGTAGGTATATAATCTTATTATATTCAAGTTTCTAAAATTTATCAAGGAGAAATCTATTATCCAAATCTTCCAGTGATATAATCTTCTGTCTTTTGATTCTCTGGTTTCTCAAATATTTTTTCTGTAATCCCATGTTCAATTAAGCGTCCCATATAGAAAAAAGCAGTATAATCAGAAATACGAGCTGCCTGCTGCATACTATGAGTTACAATCACAATTGTATAGTCTTTTTTGAGATCATCGATTAGATCTTCAATTTTAGATGTTGCTACAGGATCTAAAGCAGAAGTTGGTTCATCCATTAATAATACATCTGGTTTAACTGCCAAAGCTCGTGCTATACATAACCTCTGCTTTTGCCCCCCCGAAATACCAAAAGCTGATGCATCTAATTTATCTTTAACTTCATCCCATAACGCAGCTTTCTTCAAACTATTTTCTACAATCTCATCTAAAACACCTTTATCTTTAGTCCCATGAATTCTTGGCCCATAAGCAACATTCTCATAAATTGATTTAGGAAAAGGATTTGGCTTTTGAAATACCATGCCTATTCTTCTTCTCAAATCAACAATATCAATATTATCTTCATAAATATTTTTCTTATCAATTAACACTGTACCATCTACTGTAGTACCTTCGATGACATCATTCATTCTATTTAAAGTTCTAATAAAAGTAGATTTCCCGCATCCACTGGGCCCAATCAAAGCCGTAACTTCATTTTCAAGTATATCAAACGAAATATCATCCAAGGCTTGAAAATCATCATAATAAAAATCTAGATCTTTAATTTCAATCTTTTTGTTAGCCATAAATAATCCTCCTATTTTCTTTAATCATTAATACATTAATATTTAGGCTTATTAATTATTAATCTTATTTGCAAAATATCTTGTTAAAATATTTGATAACAAGATCATAGTTATTAGTACCAATGAGCCACCCCAAGCTAAATCTTGCCAATTTTCATAAGGCGAAATAGCATAATTATAAATATAAATCGTTAATGAAGCAGTCTTCTCAAATAAATCTCCAGGCCAATAACGACTATTTAAAGCTGTAAATAGTAACGGAGCAGTTTCACCAGCAGCTCTAGCTACTGAAAGCATCACTCCCGTAATAATTCCTTTAGCGGCCGAGGGAAGAACAACCTTCATTATAGTTTGTCCAGATGTAGCCCCTAAAGCTAATGAAGCCTCGCGTAAATCATCAGAAACTAATAATAACATCTCTTCCGTAGTCCGTACAATTAAAGGAATCATAATTATCGCCAAAGAAGCCCCTCCTGCAAAGGCAGAATAGGTTCCGAATGGTTTAACAAAAACAATATAACCAAAAATACCAATAACAATACTAGGTACTCCAGAAAGTACGTCACTAATAAATTTAACAGCCCTAGCTAATTTATTATTACCAAATTCAGATGCATAAATACCAGCCATGACTCCTACCGGTATTGCTAATACAGAAGCAATACCCACCATATATATAGTACCTAAAATTGCATTTCCTAAGCCACCGCCATCTGCTCCAGGGGAAGGGGGTAGTTTAGTGAAAAAATCCCAATTAATTACTGCTATTCACTTAGCAATCACTTGAATCAATATACTTATCAAAGGAACTATTGCTACTATAGCAAATATAAAACAAATACTTAATACTATAG
>JAWOFC010000163.1:0-6800 GCA_046482455.1 Halanaerobacter sp.
CTGCCAAATTATAATAACTCTCAATTCTAGGAGCCTCAGCAATCGATCTTTTAAAGTGCTGGGCTGCTTCCTCTAAGTTACCATCAAAAAACTCAATCTTACCCATTAAATTATAGACTCTACCCTGCGACTCTAAAGGTAATAGTTCACTTATTCTTGCTTCCTCTTCTTGCTTTATCTTTTTAAAGTACATAGTACCTAACTGCTTATAAAGCTTAGTTTCCTGTTCTTCATTAAAAATATCCTCTTCTCTTAAGAGATAATTTAAAACTTTAATAGCAACTTCTGGCTCATACTTTTTAATAATTTCTGTAATCTCAGTATATAAATCTTCAGCTTTCTTCTCCTTTAAGATCTGGTCGAATCTCTTAAGCGCTTTATCAGTCTCTCCTGTAGCTATATATGTCTCGGCTAAACGCAGTTGAACATCTACATCACTAGCAGCTCGATTAGAAATAGTCTGATACTCTTTTAGAGCCAATTTATACTTTCTCTGTTCAAAGTATAAATCTGCTAAACGCTTATGATTCTCTAAAGAATCTTCTAAATAAATTACATAGCGATATAGTTCTTCAGCCTTATCATAATCTTTAATCTCTTGATAATAGTTAGCTAATTTAATATAGACCCATGTATCCTGAGGAGCTAAATCTACAGCTTTCTGGTATGCATCTGCTGCCTTAATAATCTTTCCACTGCGCAGATATATATCCCCTAAATAAATTCTATAATCTTGATTCTCAGGTGCCAAATCAACTAATTTCTTAACTGTCTTTTGAGCTCTCTCTAACATATAGAAATCATCATTCTTACTAGCTAAATTATTATAGACCCAAAATAATCTCTCTAAATATTTATCATTCTTGTCATCATAAGAGATAGCTCGTTCTAAATACTCCCGTGCTTGATTAGTATTGCCTAACTGTAATTCTAACTCACCTAAAAGATAATGTAATTCAGCATCCTCATAATCTGACTGTAAAGCAGCTTCAATCTCTCCTAAAGCTTTCTTTAATTCTCCTTCTTCTCGATAAACCTCAGCTAATTTTTTACGATATTCAACCTTATCTTCAAGACTAATTGCCTGCTGCAAATTAGAGATTGCCTCATCAAAATCATCATTCTTTTGATATAGTTCACTTAGCTTAGCATAGAGTTTAGGCTGTTCTTTATTCTTCTCTAGTCTCTCTTCTAATTGATTGATTTCAGTCTGATAATCATTTTCAAAACCCTTAGCAAAATCAAATTTAGTTAATCCCATATTTACCTGCCAATCTTGATAGTTAACTTCTAAGACCTTCCGGTCGACTGAGTCGGTTACTACAATCTCAGTCGGCAGCCAAATTTTTTCAGAAAATAACTGAAAGTTATTATAGCGAATTGTTGCTACTTTGATATTACTTACATTATATATATCAATCTTTTTAATACTTAAATATTCCCGGTCAACATAGACTCGCTGAGTAGAAAAGTTATTCTGTAACTCAAGCAGATATACATCACGCTGTTGCTCAACTGCCTCTCCTAATAACTTAACATTATATAATTCATCTAGCATCTGTAATGGATTCTTATAATTAGCCTCTGCTGCTAAAGGTAGAGCTGACTTTATTGTTTGATAATCAGGGGGTAAATAAATCCAAGGAATTGTATTTAACAAGAGACTATTTTCACTAGTTGGCAGACTGCTATCCCCATGATTTCTAGTCATAGATTGTCTTTGCGACTTCATAATTTGAGTCCGCGCATTAAAAGTTTGATCATCTAGATAAACTTTGGTTACTACGCGTCCTTTAAAATCTTTAATTAGTTCCAACTGCTTTACCATATCCTGTACTAAATTTTGAGGAGTAATCTCTTCTTCTTGGGCCTGAACACCTTTTAGAGGCGTTAACAAAGTTAGCGATAATAAGATAATTATAATTGCTTTTTTCACATTTGATTCCTCCCACTAACAAATCACTAATAAATCTATAATGGTATATATTCAATAATTAATTTAGAATTCCTGCACCTAGTATAAAGTTAAAGCAGTAAATAAAATTACTCCCCATTTCAAAGCAGCTTCATCAAAATTAAATTTAGAATTATGAGCATCATAATAATCCATCTCTTCTCCTCCAGCTCCTAATCTAAAGAAAATGCCCGGTACTTCTTTTAAGTAGTATGCAAAGTCTTCTGCTCCCATAGAAGGACGCGGCAGATACTTAATATCTGCAAAAAAATCTTCCTCCTCTAAATAAGAAGTTATCTCTTCTACTAATTCTTGACTATTAATTAAGACAGGGTAGCCAAAATTATAGTCTAATTCATAATCTGCCCCTTGACCTCTTGTAATACCTTTAATTATTCTTTCAATCTTATGAGGCATCTCTGCTCTTAAATCAGGGTCTGTTGTTCTCACTGTACCAGTAATTTGAACCTCATCCGCTATCACATTGCGTCGATAACCGCCTTCAATAGTGCCTAAATTAATTACAGCCCTGTGGTGCGGGTCAATCTGGCGGCTAATAACTGATTGTAGTGTAGTAACTATTTGTGCAGCAGTATATAGGGCATCGACTCCTCGCTGCGGCGTAGCAGCATGGCCGCTCTCACCTAATACTTTCAAATTAATCTCATCAGCAGCTGCAGAAACAGCAGTCTTTTGTAGACCAATACTTCCTGTGGGCAGTTGGTTATTGATATGTAGTCCAAAAATTTTATCCACTTTAGGCTCTTTTAATACCCCCGCTTCAAGCAAAGGTTTAGCACCGCCTGGTCCCTCTTCTGCTGGTTGAAAGATAAACTTAACTGTACCACTTAATCTATTTTTGAATGCAGTCAACACTTTAGCAGTAGCTAATAAAATAGCAGTATGACCATCATGACCACAAGCATGCATTACTCCATCCTTCTCTGAGCTATAATCTAAGCCAGTCTCTTCAGTAATTGGCAGTGCATCCATATCAGCCCGCAGGGCAATTGTAGGACCAGAGTCCCTGTTTAAAGTACCAACTACTCCTGTCTTAGCCAACTTTCTTACTTCTAAATCTAAATCACTCAAGTAATCTATTACTTTCTGCGATGTTCTATACTCTGCAAAACCTAATTCAGGATGTCGATGTAAATCTCTACGCAGACTAATCAGCTCTTCCTCCATCTCTTCAATAAAAGAAAATACTTTCTCCATTCTCAACCACATCCTAAATAAAAATTTTAAACTCAAATAAGAAAATACTTTTAGTTAACGCGTTAACTAAAAGTATTTTCATCAAAACTCCACTAAGCCTAGACTTATTTTTAGTGACTTATCCACTTCTTTTACAAACTCTTCTTTTAAGTGAGCAATTCTTCTTTTTAATCTCTTCTTATCAATTGTTCTTATCTGTTCTAATAGTATAACTGAATCTCTATCTAGGCTAGAAGCATCAGCATTAATCTCTACATGAGTTGGAAGTTTAGCCTTATCAATCTTAGACGTTATTGCTGCTACAATCACAGTTGGACTATACTTATTTCCAATGTCATTTTGAATTACTAAGACTGGTCTAATCCCACCCTGTTCCGAACCAACTACTGGATTTAAGTCAGCATAAAAAACATCACCACGTTTTACTACCACTTTTAATCACACTCCGCTAATTTTTCCTCGTAATTAAAGAAACTTTTATTTTCTGATTTGAAATCTTTTTGAGCCAATTCTAAATTCAAATCACTCATATCTAAATAACCTCGTTTCAACTTCTGAGTAAATCTCTGATTTTTCTTTCTGCTTAGGTGAGGGCTTAAAATCTCATTAATAAAATCAGAAAACTCCTGATTTCTTTTCTGAGCAATCCCTTGCAGTTCTTGCAGCATATCATTTGTAAAAGAGACAGATGCCTTCTTTAAATTTGTCAAGCAAAATCCCTCCTAGCTCTAACTAGAATACATTATAATGTATGTCATGCCTACTCCACTTGTGCATATCAATTATGTACTACTATGTTATTAATATTTTATTACAAAATCCACTGAAAATATACACCAAAATAAAAATAATAAAAAAGAGACGCTCCCAACGCCTCCCTGTGCTACTGAATTTGTTGATAAGCCTCTCTATCAGCCATTAGACATTCTTCGGCTAACTTCAAATTTAAATCTGCCATCTGTGAGTAGCCCTCTTTTAGCTCTTCCCGCAGCTGCTGCTTGGATTTGTTCAACTTCAAGTTATTATTTAACTCTTCTTCTGCTAGTTGACCCCTAGCCATCTTATTATCACCTCAGGAAGTATGGATTTATTATATACTTTAACTCTTACTACCTTTAGCTTCAAAGTGTTACTAAAAGTATACCATAAATTCAGCTTAAATTAAAGTGAAATCTACTTAATTTTTTTAATAAAGATTGAGCTCTAAGGGATAATTATAATTCATAATAAAAACCTTTCTCTTTAGCATATTTAGCTAAGTCTTGATATACTTGATGAGAAGTAATAGTCTGGGAATCACCAATAATAATCAGCTTCTTTTTGGCCCTAGTTAATGAAACATTTAACCTTCTAATATCTTTTAAGAAACCTATATTTTGTCCTTCATTGCTGCGTACTAAAGAAAGAATAATAATCTCTTTTTCTCGTCCCTGAAAACCATCTACTGTATCAACTTCTATCTCTTCTTCTTTAATTAATCTATTAATCAATTCTACTTGATCCTTATAAGGAGTAATAACAGCTGTCTTAGTCAGATCAATTCCTGTTCTAATGATTTGAGTAACTATCTCAGCCACTAATTCCGCCTCTAATTGATTCTGGACGGAAGTAGAATCCTTTTTATACTGCTCTGTAACTTCCATCCCGCAAGTATCTAAAAATGCTATAACCTCAGCACAGCTTAAAACCTGTTCAGTAGGAGAATCCCCCTCTGGTAAATCAATCTCTAAATCGCTTAACTGCCAATCTTTAACCTCAGGAGCTGCTTTTAGCTGAGCATCATAAAATTTATGATTTGAGAAGTTCATAATATCTTGATTCATCCGGTATTGTAAATTTAATACTTCTTTAATCTCTGCCCCGTGTACTTCAAGCAACCTTTCAAAAAGGCTTTTAGCTAAACCCTGTTTCTTAGCTTCTTCATTTAAAATTGTGGGCGGCAGTTGTTTATGATCTCCTGCCAGAACTATCTTTTCTGCCTTAGTTAAAGGAATTAAAGCTGATGGTTCGGTAGCTTGAGTTGCTTCATCTATTACAAGTAGATCAAATTCTTGCTGGTCTAACACCTCAGAACCAGCCGTAGAATTGGTACTGCAGACAACATCCGCTTCTGCAATCAATTCTGCTACTGCTTCATCTTCTAATCTTTCTATTTGCGAGAATAAATTATCAATTCTATCCTGTAATTTCAACCATTGAGCCATATCTTCTATCTTTTCTGCCGGGACGCCACGGCTGCTTTTGCCATCTGCAGCTAAACTTTTAATCTGTTCATTGCTCATCCCCCGTCTCCATTTACCGCTAGGATGAGTATGCTCATCTTGTTTGTCTAATAACTCATAAGCCTCTTCTCTTAATTTAACTGCCTTTTGATACTTAAAATGGTCTTCGATTAAATAATCTAATGTATGCTCGCGTAATAAAGGATTAACTCGTACTGGATGACCTACTCTTAATACTTCTCTATCCTCTGCTACTAATAGTTCAACTAAATTATCAACCGCAGTATTAGAATCTGCCGTAGCTAAAATACTCTTTTCTGCTTCAATTTCTTGTTCTAAAATTTCAATAGCCGTCGTTGTCTTTCCCGTCCCTGGAGGACCATGAACTAAGAAGAAGTCTTGGGCTGCCAAAGCAGACTTAACTGTCCCCCTTTGAGACTGATTTAAGTCTTGATTAAAGAATTCAACTTCTACTTCTTGTCCAAAGCTAGGCTTAGAGAAGCCTAATAATTTATCCTTCAATTCTTCTAATCTACCATCTGCCTTATGCAATTTATCTAAAGCATCCAACATCCTTTGAAAAGTAATATCATTTACATATAAGTCCATTCGTAATCCTTTGCCGTAGACAAAACCCACAGGCTGACTATCAAACGCTACTGTAATAGAATAATTTGTCTGTTCAATAACTGTGCCAGTTGGATTATCATCATTTAACGGTTCATTCTTACTAAGCATCACCAAATCACCAATACTAATCTCATTCTCAGGTAGTTTTTCTCCTTTATGATGCCGCATAAACTTAACTAAAAACTTACCTGCTAAAGCTTGTCCCTCATCGCGACCGCGTAGATGTAAGATAGCTCGTCCCTTCTCTTCTCTCTCATAACCAGATAAATACTCAATCTCCCTTTCATGACGCCGCATCTCTTCTTCTCGTTCTAATTCCACAAGACCTTGATACTTATTTAGATAACTCTTTACTCTATCTAACTTATCACGAAATTGATCATCTAAATCAATCTCGACTCTGACACCTGCTATCTGATTATTATCCATTATCTCTACAACTTTATCTGCTATCCCATCTTCAATCTCCACTAAAGCAATTTTATCTTTGAAGTCAATATTACCAATCTTATTACCATTAATATTAGCTTCATTAGTTAATGCTCCTACAATATCACCTGGACCAATATGATCTTTGAGCCCTCTAATAATTATTTCAGAGATACTATCTCCTCCCTTCTAAAGCAATTATATCCATAGGAAAATCGCACCTTAAAAGGTGCGATTTCAATAATAGAGTATAGCAAAAATAATAAACTTAGTCAAGATTATCCACTTACACTCTCAGGATAAATTAGACTTTTGCACTTACTCTGTTTGAGCTCTATGGATACTAT
>JAWOFC010000025.1:0-5051 GCA_046482455.1 Halanaerobacter sp.
CCGGATTTTAAGTCCGATGCGTCTGCCAATTCCGCCACTCCGTCGTATAAATGGAGTTGGCACCCGGAATCGAAACGGGGCATGAAGGATTTGCAGTCCTTCGCCTTACCAACTTGGCTATGCCACCACATGGTGAGCCATGGAGGATCTAAACCTCTGACACCCAAATTAAAAGTTTGATACTCTACCAACTGAGCTAATGACCCACTTTTTTTAATTGGAGCGAAAGACGGGAGTCGAACCCGCGACCTTCTCGTTGGCAACGAGACGCTCTACCAACTGAGCTACTTTCGCATAGTCTTTCTCTCACGCGGCACTTATAGATTATATATTATCTATCGAACCATGTCAAGAAAAAATTCTATTCAATTATAATTTTAAAACTTCGAGGGCCAAAGACCCCCGAAGTATAACTCTAGCTTTATCTCTTTAATTCAACTTTTTATCCTTTGGCAGCCACTCATTAACTAACTCTTTATTCTGATCAACATATTTAGCTGCTGCTTTTTCAAGGTCATCTGCATCTTTAGCCATCTTAATCAATTCACCTAATTGATCATCATTTAACTTATATTTTTTCAAGATTTTAGCTGCTCCAGGCTGATCTTCTTCAATTCCTGTACGCCCTAAGGTTTTAATATCTTCTGGTTCACCATATACGCCTTTTGGATCTTCTAAAAACTTAAGGTCATAAGAGAACCATTTCCAATGAGGAGTCCAACCAGTAACAACAACTGCTTCCTCTTGATTAATTGCTTGCTCTAACGTAGCTGTCATAGCAGGACCGCTACTCTCTACTAAGTCCCAATCACTTAAACCATATTCATCCATTGCTGTATCACTAGTCACACCCATAATTCCTGCTCCAGGATCAACACCTACAATTCGGTTATCAAACTTATCAGCATTATTTTTTAACTCTTCAATACTATCAACATCTACATATTCAGGAACTGCTAGACCTATTCTAGCTCCTTCATAATTTGTACCTAAATCAACCAAGTCATTGCCATACTCTTCCCAATATGACTTATGAGTCTTAGGCAACCAAGCACAGACCATAGCGTCTAAATCACCTGTCGATAAACCCTGATACATAGCCCCTGCTTGCAGAGTCATTCGTTCTACATCATAACCAGCTCGTTCTAGTACTTCTTCCATCAAAAAAGTCGATGCCTCAGCAGAAGCCCACTGCACATAACCTAAAGTAATCTTCTTTTTCTCTTCTTCTTGTTCTACTTCTTCTTGTTCTACTTCTACTTCTTCTTCTTGTTGTTGTGCTTCTTCTCCTTGCTGTTGAGCTCCACCACATCCAACAATCACCAAAGAAACTACCATTAAAGCAATTAATAATGTTGTTTTCTGTTTGATAATAGCCACCTCCAAAATTTAATTAATTAAGTTGTCTCACGACCAAATAATCTATCTAAAGTAATTGCTAAGATGACTACTCCTAAACCGGCCTCAAATCCAAGGCCAATATCAACCGTTGATAAAGAACGCAGTACTGGTTTTCCTAAACCACCTGCACCAATCATAGCAGCAATTACTACCATAGATAAAGAGAGCATAATACACTGATTAATCCCCATCATAATCGATGGTAAGGCTGCAGGTAGCTCAACCTTAAAGAGCATCTGTGCTGGAGTAGAACCAAAAGCACGACCTGCCTCTTTTAACTCTTCATCTACCTGTTCTAATCCTAAATAGGTCAATCTAATCGGTGGAGCAATTGCAAATACAACTGTTGCCACAATTCCAGGTACAGTTCCTAAACCAAAGAACATTAATGCTGGAATCAAATAAACAAAGGGCGGAATCGTCTGCATAAAGTCCAATATGGGTCGAGTAATAATGTCAACTATCTTGCTCCGTGATTTTAAAATCCCAACTGGAATTCCCACCGCTAAGCTAATCAAAACCGATGTTATAATTGAAGCCATAGTAGCAATTAATGGATCCCACATTCTTAAATTCAAGACCAATAAAAATCCTAAGGTAACTCCAATTGTTAATTTAATATCTTTGCGCAGCAGCCAAGTAATTAGAGCAAATATTCCAATGAATAGCAGCGGATGTCCATAAGACAAAAAACCTTCTAAACCATCCATCATAGTCTTAATAAAGGCTGAAAATGTATCCAAGACACCTCCAAAATTGGAGATGATTGTGTTTACCAACCACTCTACTCCATCACCTAATGGTATCTTTTGTGACAGTATTTTGATTAATCCCACTAGAAAACCGCCTCCTTTTAGTTAACTTATCTTAGTTATAAGTCTTCTTAAAAAGGGGGAACTACCCCCAATGGGTCTAATTAATCTTCTCAGTTAAAACTTCTTGTGCATCTTCTCCATCAGTAGTCTTCATACCTTCAACCCAATCTTTAACTAATTCGGGGTTATTAGCAATCCATTCTTCAGCTACCTTCTCTGGATCTCGCTCTTTCTCTTGATACTCTAAAATCCATTTACTCTGAATCTCAGAACTAACCTTAAAGTTATCTAAAAACTTATAGAAATTAGGCGCATCCTCTTTTAACTCAGGTCGAGCAGTAGTATAAACTGTATCATTACTCCCCCAAATTCCTTCAGGATCTTTCAAATACTTAATATCGTACTTCACATTCATCCAGTGCGGCTTCCAACCATTAAAAGCAATCCAATCTTCATTAGCAGTTGCTTTTCCTACCGCAGCTAACATTGCAGTAGTACTACCATTAGTTAATTCCCAATCTTTTAAATTATAAGTATTGTCCTCAATTGCATCTTTAATAATCTGATTCCCATCATTCCCAGGCTCAATACCTACTATCCGGTTATCAAACTTTTCTGCATGTTCTTGTAGGTCAGCCATCGACTTAACACCTGCTTCCCATACATATTCTGGCACTGCAGTCTGATAGAGAGCCTCTTCTAAGTTCACCCGTACATTCTCCACAACACCTTTTTCTTGATAAGGCTCAAAGTTGACCTTCATTGTCGGATCCCAATTACCTAAGAAAGCATCAACTTGATCTTTTTCCATACCAGTAAATAGAACCTGCTGGGTATAAGAATCCATCTTCACCTCATAACCCAACTTCTCCAGTATATTTTTTGCTACATGAGTCTTCATTGTCACTCCCGGCCAATTTACATAACCAAATTCAATTTCAGACATCATAGACTCTTCTTGTTTTTGAGCCTTCTCTTGATCACTTCCTGCTTCTTCTCCTTGCTGTCCACCGCCGCATCCTACAACTGTAACAATTAGTAAAATACTTATTAGTCCAATTAACAAATTTTTATTCATACTTTTAAACATATTGATTGTCCCCCTCAATTAATTTAATTGAAAATGAACAATTAATTCCTTAAGCATATCCATAATCTCGATCTTTTTTATGACTGGATTGACTTAAACTTGATCTTAAACCACTTCTTCATTAGCTAAATTAGAGAGCACAGAACTTTTGATAATAATTCCGATTAATTTATTATCATCATTTACCACAGGTAGTGGACAGTCTAAGTTAGCAATTTTAGCAAACAATTCATCCATATCTTCTTCCGGACTAGCTGTGGGCACATCTTCAATTACTCCAGATAGATCATCCTTACCTTTATTGACAAGTTCTAAGACATCTTCCATCTTAACTAAACCTTCATACTGTCGATGTCTGCCTACTACAAAAATACTTGAGATACCTTCATTTCTCATCTTATGCATTGCTGCCCGAGGACCATCCTGTTCAGAATAGACTGTTGCCCGCGGATTAATCATTGCATCTTTAGCATTCAATAAACGACTGCGATTAACATCCTTTACAAAATCTCTTACATAATCATTCTCAGCATCAGTTAAAATATCTTCATGGGTTCCTACTTGGACTATTTCTCCATCTTTCATAATCGCAATTCTATCCCCTAATTTTAAAGCTTCATCTAAATCATGAGTAATAAATATGATTGTCTTATTCATTTCATCATATAAGTCCAATAAATTATCCTGCATCTCACGTTTAATTAATGGATCTAGAGCACTAAAAGGTTCATCCATTAAAAGTACTTCAGGATCAACAGCTAAAGCTCTTGCTAATCCTACTCTCTGCTGCATACCCCCACTTAATTCGTCAGGCTGTTTTTCTTCCCAACCATCTAATCCTACCTTAGCTAAGGCATCTTCAGCTTTAGCCTTTCTAACCTCTTCATCAACGCCTTGTATCTCTAATCCAAACTCAGCATTTTCTAGTACAGTCTTGTGTGGAAATAATCCAAAGTTCTGAAAGACCATGCCAAATTCATCTCTTCTAAATTGACGTAAATCTTCAGTATCTAAATCAGTTATATCTACCCCATCAACCTTAATTATTCCTTCAGTTGGCTCAATTAACCTGTTTATACATCTTAATAGAGTAGACTTACCACTGCCAGACAAGCCCATGATGACGAAAATCTCTTGTTCATCAACACTAAAGTCAACATTACTGACTCCAACTGTCTGCCCAGACTTCTCTAAAACCTTATCTTTAGCATAACCCTCTTCTACTAAATCTAAAGCTCTCTCTGGATTAGATCCAAAAATTTTAGATAGATTTTCAACTTCGATTTTTGCCATTTTTGGAAACCCTCCCTTTTTTCTGCAATAAAAAAGAGCTTTGAGATATAATCCGCAAATTATAACTCAAAGCTCTAATAAATAATACCCGCTTGCACGCATTCGGTTTATTTTTGTTGAATATCTTACTTCTATAAGTATTATAATAAAAAAAACTGCTTTGTCAAACTTATAGCGTATAAAAATAAATTTTTATTAGCACAAAGTCCTTGTGAGCAATAAATCCAATATCATACAATTCATAGTCCTCTAATTTAGGTTTTGCTTCCTTTGCTTCCTTAATATAACACCTTAATCTATTTAATATATCAACTGAGTTTAAATTCTCTTCTTTCAAATAACGATTTATTGTTAAGATCTCTCCCCCCATAATCAACTCCCCTATAATCAAGTAAGTAGTAAAAATCAAAACCTATTAGACTCTCCATGTAGCCCTTAGCTCTCTACTTTGA
>JAWOFC010000080.1:0-4301 GCA_046482455.1 Halanaerobacter sp.
CTCAAATGGTCAGTGGAGGAGAATTTTTTCAGGCTTTAAGCCGACTTGCTGCCCCTGAAATCGAGTTAGGAAGATTTAGATTCTCTGAAGATAGCTTTAGTACAGAAGGAGTAACTAGTGATATGAAATATTTAAATCAATTAAATAGTCAGTTAAAAGAGACGAGCCTTTTTAAGAAATTTTATGTAAGCGAGATTGATAGACGTAATGATTTTGTATTCTTTACAGTCGAGGGTCAAGTGCAGAAAGGAGAGTAATTATGACTCGTAAGGTAGGCATCATACTCTTAGCTATTATATTATTAATT
Source organism: Halanaerobacter sp. (assembly GCA_046482455.1). Classification (GTDB taxonomy): domain Bacteria; phylum Bacillota; class Halanaerobiia; order Halobacteroidales; family Halobacteroidaceae; genus Halanaerobacter. The sequence continues at coordinate 308 of JAWOFC010000080.1, forward strand.
ACTGCTTATTATTTTGTAGTCATTACTAAATTAGAGACTAAGAAGGAAGATTTAACAGTTCGATTAAGTCAAGAGGTTAATCAATTAGACAAGAACAAAGAAAAATTATTAACTTTGCAAGAATTAAAGAAGAAAAATAAAAAGTTAGAAAATAAACTACAAGAGCAGAGTGATAATAATTTTTTAACTTCTTCTGACATTAATGATTTTATTATTAGGTTAAATAACGCACAAGTAGTCGAAGATATAGATTTTAACTCTAATCCGACTCAGAATCTGAAATTAGTCTTTACTCTCCAAGGTGAATTTAAAGAGATCTATAACTTTTTAACTGAACTGCAGTATAGTTATGATACAGAAAGATTGACAATTAACAATTTAGACCAAGGAATAGAGGTTGCGCTAACTCTTAACTTTCCCATAGAAGGGAGCTGATGAATAATTGAAAAAATGGATTATTATCTTATTAATGATTCTGTTAAGCAGTGGCTTGTACTTATATTATAATAATAATTGGCAGCAGAAGTCTGAGCAGATAGCTCAATTTAAGACTGAAACAGACCAGACTGTAGAGATAGAAGAAGAGGTGGAGGTTGAATTAGACAGATTGACTGAAGAGAAAGATAAAGAAGAGATTACAATCATCTCCCCTTTTAAATCAGAACTACAATTAGAAGAGTTAGAGCAAGAAGATAGAGAAGAAGAATCTAGCTCTAAAGAAGAGACGAGTGAAAAAGAGACTGAGATAAGTCGTCCTAATTATAAGTTGTTAGGTATTTTAAGGATTGATAAACGGGCTTTAGTTACAGTTAAGACTCCCCAAGGGATAGAGAGATTAACTCTTGGTGAAGTAATAGATGGTTTTAAATTAGTAGAGATCAATAAGAATAATGTGGTATTTGAGAAAGAGAGAAGTTTTACTTTCTGGTTAGGAGATAGAGCAGAAAATGAGGCAGAAGGGGGTCATCAAAATTAAAGTAACTAAGCGAATCATAGTCTTGTTGATTATAGGATTATTTATCATAAATTTATCTGTGCAGGCTGAAGAAGAAGAGAGTCTAAATATTAATTTCAGTGATCTGCCCTTAGATGAAGCCTTTAGAAATTTAGCAGAGATGACAGATATGAATATTGCTGTTGATAGCTCAGTTGAGGGCACAGTGACTCTTTATTTGCATGATGTTTCTGTTTATGATGCTTTAGATGCTTTGACTAGAACGCATGGTTTAGATTATAAAATAATTGAAGAGACTGTTTATGTTGCACCTAAGGCAGAGATAAAATCAGATTACGGAGCTATGAAGACCCAAATCTTTAAACTTGAAAATGCTGATCCGGAGCAGGTGAAGTCTAATATTGAGCATTTAGTGAAAGAAGGTACTATTCAGATTAATGAACGGACTAATAGTTTAATTATTACTACCTATCAAAAAGAATTAGAAAAGATAGTGCAGACAATTGAAGGTTTGGATTACTCTCGTCAGCAAGTTTCTCTCCAAGTTAGATTTGAAGAAGTATCTCATGATAAGATGAGAGATTTAGGGATTGATTGGGAAGTAGGGAGTCAAGGAGATGTGAATACTAATTCTAATTCTGATGCTGAGAACTTTGAAATTGGGGAGTTAGGTTTTGGCTATCAAGCCTCGTTAAATCTTTTAGAGGAGAAAGGGGCAGCTTCTACAATAGCTAATCCTAAAATTACGACTATGGCAGGAGAAGAGGCCCAGATTAATATTGGGGATGAGATTCCGGTTGTTAAAGTAGAGACAAGTGAAGAAGATGATGGTACGACTGAGACGACTACAGAAGTTGATTATCGTGATATAGGAATTGATCTAAATATTTTACCTAAGGTGAGAGAAGGCAGTAAGATACTTATTAATTTAAAGCCTACGGTGACTACTTTCTTAGAATGGAAAGAGGTAGGGAGAAATAGATATCCTAAGACTAGTGTTAAAGAAGTAGAGACAAAAGTCGAAGTTAAAGATGGTGAAACAATTGCTATTGGAGGCTTGATTCAGGAAACGGAACGTGAAAATATGTCGAAAGTTCCTTTTTTGAGCGATATGCCAATCTTAGGAAAGATATTTAGAAAAGAGAATGTTGAGAATGAAAAAAGAGAGCTAGTAATCTTTATTACACCTAAGATCATAGATGTTGATGAAGAAGATCAAATTGAAGAGGAGCAAGAGAGCTCACAAGGAGATAAAGAAGAAGTGAGTTCTGCTCAAGAAGAGAGTTCTAAATTATTATATGCTTCTAATTTAGTGCCTGATAAAGATATAGCTCAAGGTTATGTGCTGCAGTTAGGGGCTTTTAAGAAAGAGGAAAATGCTAAAGGACTATTAAAAGATTTAAAGGCTAAGAACTTTGCGCCGACTATTGTTCAAGATGAACTCTATAAAGTTCGCTTAGGACCTTTTAATAGTGAGAAGAAACTTAATGAAGTTGATAAAAAGTTAAAAGAGTACGATTTTAAGTTCTATAGCAAATCTGTTAGTAGATCGGATAGCGCTAATTAATATTAAGTAGAGTTAATCTCTTTTAAGGCTATTTTAGTGCGCACTAAAATAGCCTTTTTCTTGCTGCAAGTTGTTGTGGTCTGTACTTTTTTTTAAGATTATTTTATGATACAATCATATAGAATAGTAATGAAGTTAAGTAATATATAATATTGAGGTGAGAGAATGGAGATAATAATCAGCCACCAACGGACAGACTTTGATGGACTAGCTGCCATGGTAGCAACTAAGAAGCTGCATTCTGAGGCAGTAATGGTTTTTTCAGGTAAGGTAACAAATAATGTTAAACGTTATATGTCCTTATATAAAGATAGAATTACAGTTAAAAAGGCAGGAGAGATAGAGCAAGAGCGAATTAATAGAATAATTATGGTTGATACTAGAGTTGCAGCTCGCGTTGGTCCTTTTTCTGATTTAGTAGAACAAGATGAGGTTGATGTCTTAATCTATGACCATCACTTAGGGCGTAATAATCCGATTCAAGGGGCTAAAGAGATTGTAGAGCCTGTGGGGGCGACAACTACGATCTTAGTTGATAAGATCTATAGCCACGGGATAGATATTACTCCTTTTGAAGCAACTTTATTTGCTTTAGGAATCTATGAAGATACAGGCTGTTTGATCTATGAATCTACAACTTCTGAAGATGCACGTGCTGTAGGCTATTTATTAGATCAAGGAGCTAATTTAGAGATTGTGGAAGAGTATATTGAATACTCATTGAATCGCAAACAGCAAGAACTCTTTAATAAATTATTGGATTCAATCCATCAGATTTCGATTAAAGGTTATGAAATAGATATTTTTCAAGCAGAGATGGAGGAGTATATTCCTGATGTTTCGCTGTTGGCCCATAAATTAAATGAATTACATAATGCTGATGCCTTATTTGTCTTGACTAAATATGATAATAAATTATTGATTATCGGTCGTAGCAATGATGATAGTATTAATGTAGGTGAGGTCTTAAAACATTTCGGCGGTGGAGGACATAACCGTGCTGCATCAGCAACAGTTAAGACGCCGGATGAGCGAGAATTAATTGAGTGTCAAGAACAGGTGCTGCGAGTTGTGCGTGAAAAGATTAATCCTGCTGTCTTAGTGGAAGATATTATGTCGACTCCTGTAGATACGATTACTCCTGATACTACGATGAGAAAAGCAGATGAAAAGATGCTGCGCCGCGGTCATTCAGGTTTAGTAGTTAAAGAAGATGATCGGATTGTTGGTATTATTACACGCCGTGATATAGATAAAGTGCGCAACTATGATCTATTACATGCACCGGTGAAAGGATATATGAGGCGTGAAGTGGTGACAATTAATCCTAAATCCTCCCTCAAAGAAGTACAAGATACTATAGTAGAGCATGATATTGGCAAACTGCCGGTTGTAACTGATGACGGGGAGTTGGTAGGAATTGTAACGCGCAGTGATCTACTAAAACTATTTTATGGGACTGATGATTATCT
>JAWOFC010000115.1:0-3893 GCA_046482455.1 Halanaerobacter sp.
GCCTGTTTCATTGATAAAATTAAAGAACTTTTCAGCGTGAAATCTCTCTTCTTCAGCTTGTACCCAAAAGAAATGAGCAAATCCACTTAGATCTTCTTCTTCACAATATCCTGCCATTGCCAAATAATAGTGAGCAGATAAGAGTTCAAAGTTCATCTGTTCATTTAAAGCAGCTTCTAGTTTATCAGACAACATACTAATTCCCCCTTCTAAATTCTTAATCAATTATTCTTATCTAACTATATTTTACATGAAATAGATAAATTAATCAAAGTGATTCTGCTATTAAATATGATAAGGCTCATTATTCTTAATCTTAAAGGCGCGATAAATCTGTTCTAACAAGATTAAGCGCACCATTTGATGGGTAAAGGTCAGATGAGAAAAGGTCAGAATATAGTCTGCTGCTTCTCTTACCTTCTGGTGTAGACCTAAAGCACCACCAATTATAAATTCAATACTGCTATAACCCTGCACTTGCAAATTCTTAATCGATTTAGCCAAACCCTCTGAGGTCATTGCTTTGCCGTTAGGGTCTAAAGCAATTGTATAGGCTCGATCATTCAAAGCAGCAATTATTTTCTCACCTTCACTCTCTTTAATCTTGTCTACTTCTTTTTGACTTAAATTATTCTCTATCCGCTCATCATCCACTTCTATAACTTCTAAATTACAGTATCTACTTAAACGTTTAGAAAACTCATTAATCCCCTGTCTTGCATAATTTTGTTTAATCTTGCCTACAGCAATAATTCTAATCTCCATCTGCTACCCCTCCAATAGTATACAACGGACTTACCTCATCTTGATGAGCAAAACTTAGCTCTAAATCACTACCTAGTTCAATTCCTGCTTCCACTAGCATATTCTTAATTGTTAAAAAAGCTAATTCTGGAACATTATTATCTTGGCTTAAATGGGCTAATAATATACGCTGCACAGAGTTTTGGGCCAATTCAACTGCAAAAGCAGCAGCATCATCATTTGATAAATGCCCTTCTTCACCCATCACTCTCTTCTTTAAATGCCACGGATAAGGACCAATCTTAAGCATCTCTAAGTCATGGTTTGACTCTAAGACTACTAAATCTGAGCCAGTCACCTCTTCTTTTACCTCAGAAGTTATCTCTCCCATATCAGTCGCTACAGCTACCTGAGCAGAGGATGACTTAATTGTGTAACCGACCGGCTCTTGGGCATCATGAGCAATTGCAAAGGGTCGAATCTTACAATCACCAACTACAAACTCTTCTTTCTTAATCTCCTTTTGCTGTCTAGACTTAATACTGCCTATCTTCGCCTCAGCTTTGGCCCATGTTCCCCCTGTGGCATAGATCGGAATATCACAGCGGCGGGCTAAAACTCCTACCCCATGTAAATGGTCGCTATGTTCATGGGTTACAAGAATAAAATCAATCTCTTCAACTTGACGGCCAATCTCTTCTAAACGGCGATTAATCTCTTTACCGCTCAATCCTGCATCTATTAAAATCTTCTGTTCAAGGGATTCAATATAGATTGAATTACCTGAACTGCCACTGGCTAGAGTGCTAATTTTTAGACTCACTACTATCACTCCTTTATTAGCTATGAGCTATGAGCTGTGAGCTGTGAGACCAATCAAAATCTTACAATTAAAAACAAGCTAAACCGTTTAACTTCCCTTGTTATTACCTTAATTTTAGTGATCTTGAATTTAGATTTTGAATTTGATCTTTCTTGTAGCTCACAGCTCACAGCTGACCGCTGATAGCTACAATTTTGCCTAGCTAGGTAAAATTATTTCATTTATAGCTTTAAATATGAATTATAATATAATAAAATATATTTGCAAGTTCCATTTTAATATATTTAGGATCATTTATAAAGAAAAAAATTAAACTCTTAGGGGGCGCAGCAATGGGAAAAATAAATTTTGATGAATTTAAAGATAAAGTATCACGCGTAATCAATATTGACCTCAGCAGTTATAAAGAAAAAAGGGTGGAAAGACGCAGTAAGAATTTAATGAGAAAGTATAATATTAATAATTATAGCGATTATGTGAATAAAATCAGAAATGATAAAGCATTTAGGCAGGAATTTGTTGAACATATGATGATTAATACTTCAGAGTTCTTTCGCAACCCAGAAAATTATGAGTTTCTAGAAGAGGAGATACTACCAGAATTATTTAACAAGTATGATAAGGTTAAAATTTGGAGTGCGGCATCATCTAATGGCTGTGAAGCATATACAGTAGCTATCATTCTCAATGAAATGAATATTGGTTCTAGACGCTATGAACTGAAGGCTACTGACATAGACCCTGGAATTTTAAAAGAGGCCAGAGAAGGTAAATATAAGAAAAATGCTCTTAAAAATGTAGATGACCGCTTAATAAACAAATACTTTGCTAAACAAGATAAGTTCTATCACTTAGATTCTCAAATTAAACGCCAAGTTGACTTCAGCCGCATTAATCTATTAGAGGATCGGTATGATTCTAATATCCATCTTATTCTCTGCCGTAATGTATTTATTTATTTTACAAAACCTGTTAAAGATAGACTGACCAATAAATTGAGTAATGCCTTAATCGACAATGGAATCCTCTTCTTAGGCAATACTGAATACCTATTACAACCTGGCAAATTCAATTTAAAGAAGATCCATACTTCATTTTACCGCAAAAATTAAATTAAAGATTTGCTTTCTACAGTATAATCTTTTAACTGGCTAGCTAATTTTGTAGAAATTTTAGCCTTAATCCTTATCTCTCCTTGCTTATATTCTTCCTCTATCACTTGGCCCTGTTGATGTAACTTATCAACCCACTGGGCCTCTTCGTAAGGCAAAATTGCTGTAATCTGTAGCATATCGCGGGCTACAAACTGTGACATCTTCTCCAATAATTTATCTTTACCCGTCCCTGTTAGGGCTGACATTGCTAAGCTATTAGGAGTCTGTTGTTGGAGTAACTTTAATTGGTTTTTATCTACCACGTCTGCTTTATTAAAGACAGTAATTATTTCCTTATCTAAGACATCTAAATCCTCTAACACATCATAAACAACCTGCATGCGCTGCTCTAAATTATCATGGCTGCTATCTACTACATGAATTAATAGCTCCGATTCCTTAACCTCTTCTAAAGTAGCCTTAAAGGCTGCTATTAGATCATGGGGTAACTTCTTTATAAAACCTACTGTATCACTAACTATTACTTGGCGACCGATTGGTAGTTGAATCTTTCTCAATGTAGAGTCCAGAGTTGCAAATAGTTTATCTTTAACTTCTACTTCTGCTTCTGTTAATAGGTTTAGCAGTGTTGATTTCCCTGCATTAGTATAACCGACTAAAGATACCACCGGATCACTGCGTTCTTGTCTCTGCACTTCTCTTGTCTGTCTGACCTTCTCTAATTTTTCTTTTATAGCATGGATTCTCTTCCTAATTCTTCTCCGGTCACTCTCTAACTTTGTCTCTCCAGGACCGCGTGTTCCAATTCCAGCTCCTAAACGAGATAATTCTTCTCCTTTTCCTGTCAGACGGGGTAGCAAATATTCTAGTTGGGCTAATTCTATCTGCAATTTACCTTCTTTAGTATTAGCATGTCTAGCAAAGATATCTAAAATAAGTTGGGTGCGATCTAAAACTTCTACCTCCAATACTTCTTCTAAATTACTCAGTTGGGCTGGAGTTAATTCATCATCAAAGATGACTAAATTAGCACCTTGAGCAAAAATTTTTTTATTAACTTGCGCTAATTTGCCCCGTCCAATATAATAACTGGGATCAATATTACCCCTTCTGAGTTCAATTTCATCTAAGACCTCAATTTCAGCTGTAGCAGCTAAACGAGCTAGCTCTTCTAAACTAGCTTCATTTTTAGCCACTAAAATTGCCTCTTC
>JAWOFC010000248.1:0-14314 GCA_046482455.1 Halanaerobacter sp.
ACTAGTACTTCCACCACCTTAATCCCCCCTTCAATCTAATTCAAATCAGGCAGAATAATCTCAAATTCCGTTCCTACTCCTTCTTCTGTTGTAACAGCAACCTCTCCACCTAAATTTTGTACCTCACTTTTAACAGAAGCCATCCCTACTCCACGGCCAGCTAATTCATCAGCCTTTTCTTCTGTAGAGAGATCATCTAAAAAGATTAGAGCAGAGACTTCATCTCGGCGCAAAGAATTCACCTTTTCTTGAGTATATATTCCCTCTGCAACTGCCCTCTGCCTTATCTTAGCTAAATCTATTCCTTGACCGTCATCACTTATCTTAATCACTATCTTCCCATCCTTTTTAGTTACCTGACAAGTTATCTCTCCTCCTTCAGCTTTATCATTTATCAAACGCTGATTAGGACTCTCTATACCGTGATAGATCATATTTCTAAAAATATGAATTAGAGACTTATTGAAGTCATGATAAATATCTTCATCAACTAAAACTTCTTCTCCTTTAACAATAAAAGAATTTACTTTCTTACCTACTCGCTGGGCTAATTCATATATATAATCCTCATAAATAGCTATCAAATCCTGCAGCGGTTGATAAATAATCTCTTCTATATCTTCTAATAAAGATTTTTGTTCCGCACCAGAAAAAGATTCTTTGATCTTATCTTTTAACCTTAAGATAGATTTCTTTTCTACCATAATGGTCTCTGCTTGCTTTAAGAAATTTTCTCCTAGTATCTCTTCAACAATCTCAATATCTTCAGCTAAATAGTCTCGAGCTTTAATCTCATTCACAAAATCAAGCAGCTTATCTTTAGTAATTACTTCATTATCTTCTTTAAATTCATCAATCTTATTCTCTAGCTGATGTAAATTATTAGCAGTATTATTCATACCCCACTGTCCAAAAACCCCTTTAAAAGTATGAACCTTCCTATATATTTCCTCTAATAGATTATCTTCTTTTACTTTTCCCAAGAGTTCATAGACTTGATAAGTAAAGTACTCTCTAAAATCATTAAGATATTTTTTAAATAGACCTTGATTAACAATTGCTGTAATTGCCATCTTCAAATTATGTCTTTCTGTCTCTAACTTATTTTCTAATTCCCTCTTTTCTGTAATATCAGTGATTATACACATCACCTTTTCTTGAGCAATATACTTATATTTTATCTGCACTAGTTTCTCATTAATCCTTATTTCTTGGGGTAGTAACGTTAAATAGAGCTCAGTTTTAGCAGAATCTCTTTCGAAAACGTCCCTAAAGACTTGTTTAGCAAGTTCAAGCTCTGAATTCTTAAAGATAAGGTCTAAAGGATCCTCTCCTGCTATATCATGACCAAATATTCTCTTACATTCTAAACTATATTCTGGGTCAATTGATAAATCTGCCCCAAAAGTTAAGAATCCCTGCCCAGCATTATTTAATAGATTAGCTAAATTATTCTGTGTCTCTCGTAATGCCTTCTGATTATTATCACTAATCTTTAGTATCTTCTCACTCTGTTTTAATAATTTTTTATATTTTCGAGTTAGAGATTTGTATTTGTCATATAAGATATTATCCTTATATTCATCATTAGCAATTACTTTATTAGCCTTTTCTAATGTCCGTCTTTCATATCTAAATAAGTCTTCAGAATAATCTGCCATTCTCTGCCTCCTTCTCTACTATTGATAAAAACGACTTCTTACTTTAAAGTATTTTAATGCCCAGCACAGTTATATCATCCCGCTGTTCTTCATCTCCTTGATGTTGAGCAAGTTGTGCTGCAAACTCCTCTTTTTGTTCTTGCAAATCATCCTCTTGATTTTCTGCTAACAGATTCATAAAACGTCTGCGTCCAAAACGTTTATTATTCTCTGCTCCATTCTGGTCTATATAGCCATCCGAAGTCATATAAAAGACTCTATTTTCTTTAATTTCCACTTCATGATTAGTATATTTAGCATCTTTTCTAGAATATCTATAACCTATACTCTTACGATCTCCCTTGACACGATTGATATCACCATCTTCAGTATAATAAAGAGGCATCATTGCCCCTGCAAAAACTAATTTTTTCTCTGCTTGATTTATTGAACAGAGAGCAATATCAAGTCCATCATCACGCTGCACATCACTATCCTCCTGATGTAAACTCTCTTTTAAATATCGATTTAATTTCTCTAAAAAATCGGCTGGATCTTTAGTTGCTTCCGTATCAACAATTCTATTTAAGACAGCATTAGCAGTCATTGTCATCAAAGCACCCGGCATCCCATGCCCTGTACAGTCAACAACAGCAATTAATATCTGCTCATCTATCTCTCGCATCCAGTAAAAATCTCCTCCTACTTTATCCCGCGGCTGCCACATCACAAAGTAATCAGCAAAAGAATTGGCGAGCTTATCTTGCTTAGGTAAGATAGACTGTTGAATATATTGAGCATAGTTCAAATTGCTCATTATTTTATCATTCTTAGCCTCTAACTCTTGATTGGATTTAGTTAATTCAGCCGTCCGTTCTTCTACTAACTCCTCAAGGTGATTAGTATACTGGTTAATCGTTCCTGCCATATTATTAAATGAGTCTGCAAGTGTTCCTAACTCATTATCTGCCTCTAACTCAATCTTTTTTTCATAATTCCCCTGGGCTATGACTTTTGTGAAATTAGTCAGTTTATTAATGGGATTAATTACTATTTGATTAAAGAAATAGACTATCACAACTACAATTAATAAAAGAGAAATAATTAAAGTAGCTATTGTAAACATAAAATCTCCCATACTGATTATTTTAGATGTATCTAATAAAGTCATAATATACCACTCAAGAGAAGGAATATAGCCTACTGCAGCTATCCTCTGCTCGCCATTTAGATTTAAATCAAGTGTCTTTATCTGACTACTATTCTGATTGAGTTGCTCCATAATTCCCTTCATTTTATTTTCTTCACTAGCTAATAATTTAAAGATCGTCTTCTCTTCACTCTCTTTAAATTCAGAACTGATAGCCGACATCTTAATATAATCCTTGTTCTCATAGGCTTGGATAAAGCCCTCTTGGTCAAATAGTATAGGAGTAATATAAGAATCATCAACCTCTAAAAACCTATCTAAAAACCTATCTAGAGTAAAGCCTGTCCCACCCATAGCTATCTTCTCATCTTGCTTATTATACATAATTGCATCGATCCACAATTTAGTCACATTTAAGGCACGATCAACGTTGACATTTAAATAGAAATCATCTACTTCTTCCATGGTTTTAAAGTACCATTGATCCTCTTTTTTATCCTCTTCTAAAGTATACCTATACTGCTCACCCGCAAACTCATTCTCCTGATTATTAAAATAGTAATGTTTAGATTCATCTACTATAAAGAAATAGCTCTGATCCTGAAAATGGCGCCGATAACTTTCTAATTCTTTAATTGCCATCTCCTTTAGCTGCGGATCACTCTCATTTTGAACCCATCTCTTTAAAAGAGGTGTATCTACCATCTTTTGGGTCAAAGAAATCTCTCTTTTAATTGGATTAGCAATTCTATTCTTTTCTCTTAATAAATATTGGGTAGCAAATCTAGTCCCTAAATCATTAATCTTATTAGTTAATCTATAATAAATAAATCCTAAAGCTACCAGACTAGTCAGTAGATAAATAACTATAATAATCTTAAGCAATTGAGACTTTAAACTATTATCTTCAAACATAAAACCACCCCTCTCAGATTAGAGAATAGTTAAAAAACCATACTTTAACCATAGATTCTATTCTAATTTATAATTATAACAAAAGAGTCTAAAAATAATCTAAAATTTTCTCTACACCTGCTTAATATCTTACTCTTAATGTTAATTATTCGATAAATAATTACATAAAACCTTTTTATTCTAGTGAAAAATATTAATTAATAACATAATTTACTATTTCAATTTTATAGATATTATTAGTTTAATATGTTAATATTTAAAGTAGTCAATGAATCTATTAGAGAGGAGCAATATCCATGTCTAAAAAAATATTAATTCTAACTTTAGTCTTGATTATAACTACTATTTTCTCTAGTCCAAGTGCTGCCTATCAACCACCTGATGTTAATAGCCAACACTGGGCTTCATCTCACATTAGCCAGCTATTAGACCAAGATATTATGTATGTCTACCGTGACGACAATTTTTATCCTAATACCGCTATTACAAGAGGAGAATTTGCTTATTCTTTAGCTAAAGCGCTCCATTTAGAACCTAGTATTACGACTGAAATGACTGATATTATCAATCATCCAGCCGAAGGCTATATTTCTGCTTTGGTTAACAAAAAAATTATTACAGGTTATCCCGATCAGACCTTTAGACCGCAGAAAGAGATTACTCGAGCTGAAATGATTACTATGTTAGCGCGAAGCCTAAATTTGGAAGATGATAAGAAGAGGATTGAAATAGATAAGGTGTCTTATACTGATATAAAGGATCATTGGGCTCAAGATTTAATCTCTTTAGCTACCCGTTTAGAGATAATTAACGGCTATCCCGACGGTACATTTAAACCCAATGATTATGTCACCCGAGCCGAAAGTGCTAAATTATTAGTCAAATTAAGAGATCTAACTGCTGTAGATGGTACAGTAGTAGAGACTTATCCCTTATCAAGCAAAGTAAAGATTAAAGTCAATGATTATAATCAAACCTTTGATTTAGGAAGTGATCCGCTAATTGGACGGAATAACCAACTAGTTGATTTAGAAGAGATGCTAGTTGCTGATAGCGCTTATTTACTGTTAAATAAAGACCAAGATATTATCTACTTTAAATCTTATGGTCTAATTACTAAAAAAGATGCGGCAAAAGAAGTGAGTGATAAGACAAAAAATTTCTTTAATCCAGAAGAATTAGTTGAAATTGCCGATGGAAATTGGGAGGCAGTGACTCCAACCTTAAAAGAGAAGATTGCCCGACAGTTATTTGAAACTGGTTTGAATCCTCAAGAAGTTAACGCTCTATTCCAACAAGATTGGGATAAAATGAAAGGTTTAAGTAAGGATAGATTAATCGAAGCAGTTTCGATTGCTACAAATATTCCTCAAAAGATTATTACTGCTTCATTAAATAAAGATTGGGAGAAAGCAAAGGATTTAGCTAAAGATAGTGCTGTCACTACAGCCTTAAATGCAATTATGCGTAACAGTTCTTTATTATCTTAACCACCTTTAGAGCAGTGGATAGTCATCCACTGCTCTATTTAATATATCAGCTAGGAATAGCCTAAACTTTAGGTGGATAAGTTAAATCAACTGTACTTACATATCTGATTCTTCAGGGTTTGATTCCTTAGGCTGTATTTGTTCTTCTTGCTGCATTTCTTGTTCTTCTTGCATCTCTTCTTCTTGCTCTTGCATGTCTTGTTCTTCTTGCTCCATTTCTTCATTCTCTTGCATCTCTTGTTCTTGCATATTTTGTTCTTGCATCTCTTGTTCTTGCATCTGTTCTTCCTCTTCTGGAGGAGTTGGATTTTCAGGAGCACCACAACCAACAAAAGTTAAACTTAAAACAACAAGAACTGCTAAAACAATTCCTTTCTTATTCTTCAATGTAGTCAAACCTCCTTTCTCAATCCAGATAACTTTTTAGCCAAATACACTAAGAGTTATTTACTATCATAGAGATAAGTCTTTTAATTGCCATTAACTTCAATACATATTCAGTATAAAATCATTCTGTGATAAAATTATGATGAAAAAGCAAAAAAATAATGAACTATATCAACTAAATATATCTAACTTCTCTTTAATAATTCTAGCTTCGATTTCTTTTTTTCTTGCAAAATAATAATTTCTATGTTATGATGGTAAACGCTGACTGAGAAGAGGTCTATTAAAAAATTAAGCCGAAGTGGCGGAACTGGCAGACGCGTTGGATTCAAAATCCAATGATCCTTGTGATCGTGTGGGTTCGATTCCCACCTTCGGCACCATTTTAATTTAATACATTAATTTACCCCCAAGTTTACCCTGGTAATGCAGGTTTCTTGGGGGTTTTTAATTTCTGAAGATATTTGTTTTTTTGCTCTTTGACGGTCTCGCGCCGACAAAAAATATACTAAAAAGCAGCACTATTACACATTAAATCAAATTTGAGTATAATTTTCATTTTTAACATTCAAGATATATTTCCAGTTTTGAAAGTAGTTAAAAAGGTCTGTACTACTTCAGGATCAAACTGAGTGCCGGCATTTTTCTTTATTATTTTTTCACCAGTTCAACGCGGCGATTTTTAGCTCTACCATCTTTCGTTTCATTACTTGCCTTAGGTGCTAAAGGACCAACTCCAGCAGCTTCGAGACGTTCTTCATTAATTTCGTATTTATTAACAAGTTTATTTACCAAAGCTGCTGCCCTTTTCTCAGAGAGTTTTAAATTATAATCAAAATCACCAGTATTATCAGTATGACCTACTATATGAATGTTTAATTTTGGATTTTCTCTAAGCACCTCTGCTATTTTTTCTACCGTTGCTTCGGAATCTGATTTTATTTCAGCACTATCAGTATCAAAATATACTCCATAAATACTGACCTTCCCTTTACTCTCGATATCCTGCAGAATACTTTCAGTACTAATTAAACCTGTTTCCATTTCTTTTTCTTCCACAACTGTCTGTAAGACTGTTGGACGCTGCTTACCCCAATTTGCTCCTCGACCAAAACCAGTTTCAGCTATATAAAGTGAAATATAGAGATCACCCTCTGCGCGTTCAAGCTGACCTGCTAGGTAGAACTGTCTGCTAGTCTCGTTATCCACCCCGATACCTTTGATTTCACAGCCTTCACAGGCATCCCATCTAATATTATACCTGTTACGACCAAAACCATAACTAAGATCTTTCTCCTGTTTGCGTAAAATATTAAAGCCGGCCTCTTCCAAAGCCATTTCATAATTCCTATAAACTTCTAAAGCACTATGACCATCAGGGATAACATAGAAATTTTTAGTTATTTTCCCCTCGACTTTTTTATCTTCCTTTGGTACATTTTTCTCATCTACTTCTTTTAATTCACTGAAAGGCAGATTGAATTCGTCGTAATTTTTTTCATCATAGTATCTAATATAGGAGCCAGGAAAACGAGAAATAGCGGGATGATCTCTGCTGTCAGGAACATCCGCAGTTTTTACACCTTCTGGAAAAACTGCTTCTTCCTCTTCTCCCGTTTTCTCCTCAAAATCACTGCTAGCAGTTATGAGACCTGTTTCCATATCTTTTTCTTCTACGACTGTCTGCAGAACTGTCGGGCGCTGTTTGCCCCAACTTGCTCCTCGACCAAAACCAGTTTCAGCTATATAAAGTGAGATATAGACATCACCCTCTGCACGTTCAAGGCGAGCTGCCAGATAGAACTGTCTGCTTCTTTCAGCATCTACACCAATACCCTTGATCTTAGATCCTTTAGAAGCATCCCACTTAATATTATATCTGTTATCGGCGAAACCATAACTAAGATCTTCCTCCTGTTTGCGTAAAATATCAAAGCCGGCATCTTCTAGAGCCATTTCATAATTCCTATAAACTTCTAAAACGCTATGACCATCAGGGATGACGTAGAAATTTCTGGTTATCTCACCCTCAATTGTTTTGTCTTCCTGAGGCACATTTCCATCATCTACCTCTTTTAATTCACTGAAAGGCAGGGTGAATTCACCATAATTCTTTTCATTATAATACCTAATATAGGAGCCGGGAAAACGAGAAATTAAGGGATGATCCTCACTTCCTGGAACATCTTCAGTATCCACACCTGCGGGAAAGGCCAAAACCGGATTCATAAAAAGAGAAAGCAATACCATAGTTAATAGCACTACTAAAAATATCTTTCCATCAACTTTATCCATCTTAAACCCTCCTTTCTAAATTTGAGAAATCTTCCCTTTGTATATCTCTGTTCATAACAACAGCAAAACATATTCTGAATACTTTTTCTTCTCGTGAGAATACCTAATTTAACGTAATTCAATTTCTTTAACTTCAAACCGTCCTTCTTTATATTGGGCTTCATGCTCTTCTAAGGTTATATAATCAAAACTTACTGCCATCATAAACTTATCAAAATCTGCTAATTTTATAGTTCCTGACTCCAGCCCATACTCAGCTAAGTCATCTCCCTCTATTTCAGTTATATCAACTTCTTTTTCTCCTATCATTTCCTGACTTTTTGTAACCTTTCCTGTAGAACTAATTGCTCCCAAATCTAATTCATCAAAATGATAAAAAGGAAAGAAAACAGACTGCAGCATCTTATCTTTCATTGCATTAGCCATTTCGAGTGGTATTTGCTGTTTATTCTGTACCATTTTTATAATTTCGCCATCATTTAGCCAAAAAATCATCTGAGATGTCTGCACTGTCTGCATTGTAGAAGTCTCAATAGAAATTTTATCTGCCTCTTCACCTTGCACTTCTTCTTTTCCCTGATACTGAAATTCTATTGACAATTCTTGTACTTTTTCTCCTTCGTTAAAAGCCTTAAAATCATATTTGAGTCTGTCAAAAGTATCAATTATATCTTGCAACTTTGTGGGAGTCTTAAGTTTATCAAATGGTATTTCGTAACTATCCTGAGCCAAAATTGGAGTCGAGGTAAAGACCAAAATTAAAAATACAGAAACAATAGAAACTAAAGTTTTCTTAAAATCAATCATTTTTTCCCCTCCCTTTGCTGATCTATTTTTATTATACTTAATTGTTTAATTCTACAAAACATTTCTAATTCCTCTAAAAAAATAATATAACCGACTTTCTTCTTGCTATCAATCCGAATTTTTTAATTACTGCAAACTGCAGCTTCAGATATTTCTATCTTTCTAGTTATGTCTTTCACACCGTAATCTTTTATTACTAATAATTTTAAAATTATTAGTCTCTTCTTATCTGTTAATACAAATAAAGTTGACATTACAAAAGTAAAGTCTTATAATTTAAATAATAGGTAATTATATGCAAATAAAAAAATCTATTCCTATATTCAAGTTATAGAAGTAGGTAATAAGGAGTGGTTAAAATCAATTTAGATAGCTTTAAGGTATTAATTATTGGAATTATTGGCTTGGTTTTAGTTTTAGGAAGTGGAGTAATTTATTACAATTCCAGTCAAGATTTAGATAGTATAGTCCCAGAAATGATAGAAGTAAATGCTGGACAAACGACTAAAGATAATGGTGAAATAAGTTTAGATTATGATATAGAAATAAGCAAATATGAAGTCACTTTCGAGAAATATCTAGCTTATTGTAAAGATACTGATTCATCGATTCCAGATGATGAAGGTTGGGGACGCAAGAAAAGACCGGTAACCAATATATCTTGGTACGATGCAGTAAAGTATTGTAATTGGCTAAGTGAACAAGAAGGCTTAACTCCTGCTTACGATATTAAAGGTGCTAAAGAAAGTTGGAAATTAAAAGATGAACCCCAAAAGTTGGAAGGCTATAGATTAGCAACTGAAAATGAATGGAGTTATGTAGCTCGCGGCGGTGACTCAGGAAAAACAACTGTATATGCGGGAAGTAATAATCTTGAAGATGTCGGTTGGTACGATGGTAACTCTGATGAAAGAACTCATCCCGTAGGAGAGAAGGAGCCAAATGAGTTAGGGGTCCATGATATGACGGGTAACCTCTGGGAATGGACAACTACTTCTGAAGGGGATAAGTATGTTCAATGTGGAGGTAGCTATACGAATGTTTCTCACTTTTGTAGGCTTAAAGTTAGAAGCTTAAATAAACCATCTGTAAGTCAAGACTTAGGTATTCGTGTAGTACGCAGTAGATAATAATTTAGGCACTGCCTGAGAACGGAAAAGAAAATTCGAGGGATGCCCTATATAATGATTACAAGAGGCATCCCTCAGAGTCTAGGAATTCATCGATTACGGATAAGTTATATCAATTTCTAAATCCTTTTCAACAATTCCAAAGTCATGATGAAGTATATTATTCTTATTCAATTGCACCTCAATTGGATTTTTAGTAGTCACCTTAAAACGTTTAGGAAGAGTTTCTTCATCTATTTTAACTTCATATAGACCAGGTTTTAAATTTGCTAAATGGTATAATCCATTACTATCTGCCTTTACAGTTTTTATTAATTTATCATCTTGCCATAATTCAATACAAATATTATCTAAACTATAACTATTATCTTTATTTAACTGACTAATGAGTTTATCCTCTGCTTCCTCTTGATCATAATAGATCTGCCCTGAAATCTGTGAGACTCTTTCTAATTTTATATTTATTTTAGTATCCTTTCCTTTTTTGACTTCCACTTGTTGAGGCAGTTCTGTTTTGAGTCTATAACCGAAGGGAATATTCTTTACTTTTAAGTCATATTTTCCTGGTGACATAGGAGGTAGAGTAAACTGTCCTGCATTATTTGTAGATACTTTTCTGTTATTAACTTCTAAAATCACATTTTTTATGCCTTTAGCTTCTTTATCAATTCTTTCTAAAAATACTCGACCGCTGATTTTACCTTGCGAATATACACCTGGAACTGGTAGACCAAATCTCGTTGTTAAAGCAGCTCCAACTTCCCAGTCTCTATTATTTTTCATATCTTCTAATTCTCCATCAACATTTAAACTAAATCTATCTGATAAAACAAATTGACTATTAATAGATAATTCTTTTTCTTCGCCTCCCTTATATTCTAAACTTAAATCATCTATAATTGCATTTCTTGGATAATAATCCAACCCCAATACTGGCGCATAATTTAGATCATCTCTAGCTTGACTCACTGAATCTCCTTCGCCCCTTAATCCATAACCAAAAGAAAGAGTGCAATTCTTCCAATTATAAGCTAACTCTGGATAAATTGATAATTCACTTTCTTCTTTATCCTTTCTTATATCTTTAGCAGAATCTATATTCCCTCTAATTCCTATATCAAATCTATTAATTTCTTTTTTTATATCTAAACTACCCTTCCATATTTCTTTATTTACCTCTAATGCCTCAACAGGCAAATAGATACTATTTATCTTACTGTAATTTATATCTGCTGTGATATCAATTATATCACTAGGTAGATATGTATTGAAGATAATCTCCCTCTCCTCTAAAGTCTTAACATCAGGGTTGTCTACAATATTATTTCTATTTTTCCTATACTCTAAATTAAAAGGCAGTTGTTCAGTTTTACCTTTTATATAAAATTCATACCCTCTCTTATCTACATCAGAATTGGGAAATTCAACATCATACCAATAATATTGACCTCCCATATCAACTTTTTTGTCTTCCCAATCTAAACCTAAAGTTTTAGCAAGTTCACCATCAATGTCAGCAATCTCACCATCAACCCAGAAGTTCTTATATAGCTTATTTTCCCAACTAATACTTTTAGTTGCACCTTGATTATTATCATCAACTAAATATATAAGATCATATTTAGTATTATCAAATTCTCTTTCTATTTCTATCCCTTGCAGACCATCTAACAACAGGAAACTATATGTATAATTATCTTTAGTCTCATAATCAGTCTTAACTCCCTCGCCATAAGCTAAGACTAATTCACTGAGCTGCTTATCAACATCACCTGCTGTAATATTCCACTCTTCTTTGTCATATATAATCCTATAAATTTCTTCTTCTGTAGTTAAATCTGTATAAAATTCCCATGGATCTTTTTCATAATTAAATTGAAATTCATTATAATCATAAGCTCCACCATCTAAATCTATCTCCCCAGAAAAATCGATCTGGTGTCCTGCCCCAATTTCACCCCAACTACTAATCCTACAATAACTATCTAAATTATCCCTATTAGCTGTACTTAAAGTAAGCGTGGTCCCTAAACTATCTGTTTTTAAAGGAGGAACTAATTCAGGAGTTGGCGGCAGTACTTCAATTAATAGTTCTTTTCTTATTTCTAACTCTTCATCTTCTGTCTCACAGACCAACTTTAAATCATCTTCTAAACCAGATTCTAATTCTTCAGGAACTTTAAAATACAGATTTATATTTTTTGATTCTCCTGGGTCAAGTGATAGACTACTATCCTGCATCTCACTCTCCCAATCATATTTATCTTTAAGACTCTTTAGCTCAATATTTTCTTTACAATTGCCATTATTAGTTATTCTTATTTTATATACTCCTCTATCCCCCGGCAACAGCTCTGGTACTTTAGCTAAGGTTAAATTTATATTTCTATCTTTTAATACATTAATGAAGGTAGTATTATTTATTTCTTCATTCCCAGCAGTTAATTTAATATCTATAGGATAATCTCCTTTAAGTGTCTTATGAGGTATTAATACAGTTATAAATAGAGTCTTCTTCTCTTCTCCTTTAATCTCAATCGTTGAAGGGGCATCAACTACAGCCCAGTTATTAGGAATATTGAAATCTAATTTATATACTCTATTCTCCTTAAGATTATTATTTAACTTAGCTGCAATCGTAATAAATTCGCCCGGCTGTCCAGATTTAATCTTTGGCAGTTCTAGAGCTAAACTTTCAGTCTGAGCATAAGAAATATCTGCACAGCTTAGTATCATTAGGATAAATAATAGACTTATAATGACCTTTTTATAATTTAGCACTCTATCATCTCCACCATCTAATTTTCACCTATTTCAAATGATAACTGACCGGCAACTAATTTATCTCCCCCATAATCTATAATCGCTAAAGCAGCATATTCTCCAGGCTTTAACTTCTCTTTTATTTCTCTTTGCATAGTGATTCTTTTCTTCTGCTTAGGAAAGACAAAAAATTCTTTAATAGGCATATTCATTACTGTTTCCCCATGACTATTTCTAACATCCACCTTTCCTGATGCTCTATAGTAAGTATTACCTGTATTTTTAAAGTCCAGCACAAAAGATAATCTATCTTTTTTCTTTCGCGCAAAATCTATTACTTCTCCAGCAAGCTCTTCTGTACCATTAGCAGTAGCTAAAATAAGTGTTCGATAGCGCATTTTAAGATTTATGCTAACATTTCTGCCCTCTCTATTCTTACTTTTAGGGCTAGTCCTTGGTTTAGTCTTTTCTTCAAAGTATAAGGCTCCCCAGCGGCTGCCTTTAACTTCTTTGGGCAAATTAATAGTATAGCGCAGTTTCTTTTGACCCCCGGCTTTAATCTTTAAAGTAGTGGCTGAAAGGTCTAAATAAGGATAGAGCGAAAATTCATTCTCCCCTACAGCTGGAGTCTTAACATCACCTTCTTTATCTTGAATATAATCAACAGGTTTAATCTGAATCTGCCGTTCTTCTTTACTATTATTTTCTACAACTATAGTTCCTGTATACTCTCCTTCTCTATCAATTTCTACTTCTATTAACTGCTTACTGACTGAAAAAGAGGCTTGGGCAGATACTGTATAAAATAAAAGAATTAATAGCAGTAAAGATGCTTTATAAGCTATCTTTTTAAGTTTAATAATCATCCCTCCCTTTTATAATTGACAATTGAGAATCTAAAATTGACAATTAAAATTCAAAAGCATAAAATCAAAAGAGTAAAAACATCATGATCTTATACTAAATATTATACCTTTCAAAATATTTTTTTAGCTGACAGTAATCAATTGACAATTGAGAATCTAAAATGGATAATTAAATGCAGAATCATAAAATCAAAAGGCTAAAAGCATAATACTCAATAATATCATAAAAAGTCTTTCCCTTGCATCAACAAGACTGAATAGTTTAAAAAGGGAGGAGAATAAATTCTCCTCCCTCAGAGATTATAATGCTTCTGAGACAGTTAAAGTTACCGTAGTATAATAGTTCCCTTCTGGCAGTTCATCAAAACGGCGCGTCCCAGCAGTTCCCAGTATGTTAGTAGCACCGTCATTAGTTTCTTCATCAGAATCAGGATCTACCAAAACTAAATCTAACCACATAGTATGTGTTACTGCATTACCATTTGACTTTTCATCACCACTACCATATTTTAAAGTATTACTTTGGTCTTGAAGTATTGTTACACCATTAGAAGATCCTAATCGTGGTTCAGCATCACCTCCATGACGGTCAGTCATTCTCACATCAAATGCTTTACCATACCATTTTGAATTACCTTCTCCTATAGCTTCATTGTCTGTATTCATTACTACACCAGACTCCCAATTACTACAATCAACTGCAACATCAATATTATAGGAAGTAGTAGACCTTACTGCAAAATTATGATTATGAGTATATACATTATCAAAACCTCTTCCTGACTTAACCTCAAAATTGTTATTTACATTTCCCCAATTATTATTCCATAGAAGTTTATGATTTCTTACTTTAACATAAAAACTTTTATCT